>CAZKJA010000418.1:0-3152 GCA_964552925.1 uncultured Treponemataceae bacterium | reverse complement strand
CGGGCATTGGGTCCACCATGAGCTCGACGCCGTGGGAAATTGAATACCGGAATATCTTCTCGCGTCCGTCGACCATCCACTATCCTTGCGCCACCGCAGCAACGCCATTTTAAAGTCCAGGCACTTTTAATGAACAAGGCCGCCCTTGCGGCCGGCCTTGGTTCAATTCTTTTCGAATAACCTTCGTGGCCTATTTCTTGGTTTCGATTTCTTCCAGCGCATCGATATAGGAAAGGTTAAGGCGTCCGAGCTTGTCGACTTCCAAAAGCTTGACGGGGATCGACTGCCCTTCCTTGACAACATCGCTGGCCGCGTTGATCCTGGTCCTTGACAATCGGGAGATGTGGACGAGGCCTTCCTTGCCAGGCAGGATTTCGACGAAGGCGCCGAAGTCCATTACGCGCTTCACGGTTCCCTGGTAGATTCGACCCGTCTCGGGATCCTGGGCGATGCCGAGCACCGCGGCCTTGGCCTCTAGCGAAGCCTTCTGGTTCGCCCCGAATATGGTAACAGAACCGTCGTCGTCTACGTTGATCTTGACGCCGTACTGCTCGCAAAGCGCCTTTATATTCTTGCCGCCCGGCCCGATGATCGCGCCGATCTTGTCGACATCGATCTTCACCGTCAGGATCTTCGGCGCGTATTCGGAAATCTCCTTGGCGGGAACCGAGATCGTCTGGTTCATGATGCCCAGGATATGCAGGCGGCCGCGCCTGGCCTGTTCGAGTGCCTTGGTCATGATCTCGGCCGAGACGCCGGAAATCTTTATGTCCATCTGGAACGCCGTGATCCCCTTTTCCGTTCCGGCCACCTTGAAGTCCATATCGCCGAGGTGATCCTCATCGCCGAGGATATCGGAGAGCACTGCGAAGCGGCTTCCATCGGTGATCAAACCCATCGCAATACCGGCTACCGGGCTCTTCATCGGGACGCCTGCGGCGAGCATGGAGAGTGTGCCTCCGCATACTGACGCCATGGAAGACGAACCGTTGGATTCGAGTATCTCTGAAACCACGCGCACGGTGTACGGGAATTGGTCCTTGGTCGGCAGTACGCGCTCCAGGGCTCGCTTAGCGAGGTGGCCGTGCCCGATCTCCCGACGGCCCGTCCCCAGCCTTCCGACCTCGCCAACGGAGAACGGCGGAAAGTTGTAATGGAGCATGAAGCGTTCGCGCCTGTCGCCCTCGATGTCGTCAAAGACCTGCTCGTCGAAAGTCGTGCCGAGCGTCGTCGAGGCCAAGGCCTGGGTTTCGCCGCGGGTGAACAGTGCCGAGCCGTGGGGGCGCGCAAGCACGCCGATCTCGCAGGTGATCTGTCGGATATCCTCGGGAGATCGTCCGTCGACGCGCTGTCCGCGGTCAAGGATTCCGGAGCGAAGCACATCGTACTGGATATCTTCCATCAAGGCGGAGAACAGTTTTTCCTGAATTTCATCGCCAGAGAGCGCATCGGAGAACTTCGCCTTGGCATCGGCGATGGCCGCTGCCACGGCCGCGTAGCGTTCGTGTTTTACCTTGGTGAAGATCGCCTTCGCTATGAGTGCCTTGGCGTATGCCTCGATTTCCGACTTGCGTACAAGTTCGACCTTGAGCGGCGAAAGCGGAAGCTTGCTCTTGCCTATCGCGTCGCGCATCTTCCGGATCATTTCGCAGATTTCCGCGAGGGGCTTCCTCGCGGCTTCGATGGCTCCGAGCATCAACTCTTCGCTGACCTCGTCGGCACCACCTTCGACCATCGTGATGCCGGCATCCGAACCAGCCACGACGATTTCAAGCGCTGATTTCTCGATCTGGTCGTAGGTCGGATTGATGACGTATTCGCCGTCGACATGGCAAACCCGGACGGCGGCGATAGGGCCGCCGAACGGGATATCGCTGATATGGACGCAGGCGCTCGCGGCGTTTATCGCCAGGATGTCGGGTGGATTGACCAAATCCGCCGAAACCACGGTCGGCACTACCTGGATCTCGCGTCCGAATGCCTTGTCGAACAGGGGACGCATCGGTCTGTCTATAAGCCTCGAAACGAGAATTTCACGATCCTTCGGACGGGCTTCCCTTTTTATGAAACCGCCGGGAATCTTGCCCGCGGAGTAGTATTTCTCGTTGTATTCGACGGTGAGCGGTACGAAGTCGAGGCCTTCGGTGGCCTTGGCGGCGCAACAAACCGTGGCGATCACCGCGGAACCGCCGAAACGCGCGAAGACGGAGCCGTTGGCCTGTTTGGCCATCCTGCCCGTCTCGAAGATCAGCTCTTCGCCGTGAACCGAATAAGTGCTGGTATGTATCATCTGGTTGATGTCTCCATGGGCAAAAGCGCCCTTTAGACTGGAAGGCCCGAACCATGTGTTCGGGCCCCGGGTGGAAATGACTACTTGCGGATATTGAGCTTCTCGAGAAGCTCACGGTACTTGGTAAGGTCCCGCCGCTGCAGGTACTTGAGGAGACGCCTTCGATGGCCGACGAGCATCAATAAACCCCGCCTCGAATTGGTGTCCTTTTTGTGGGTCTTGAAGTGCTCGGTGAGCTGGACAATCCGTTCGCTCATGAGAGCGATCTGCACTTCGGTTGCTCCGGTGTTCTTTTCGCCGGCGCCAAATTCCGTGACAATCCTGGCGGCATTCTCTTTCGTCATTGCCATGTCAATAAACTCCTTGTTCTCTATATCACGCAATCCTGGCTCCAAAGACCAGGAACTCGGGTTCAATGCTTTGACCTAAGCCCGGTAGCGGCCAATGCAAGGATCCATCAGCCTGGATGGATACCTTGAAATCCCGGCGCACCCCATCCGTTATCGCTTCCGCATTGTACAACCCAGGGGCGGGTTCGGCCATGCCGTATTTCCTCAACATCACGGCGCCATAGCCGCCAGAGCCGCTCTTGTCCATCCGGCGCAGGTCCAGCGTATACGGCCGACCAAGCATTGCCCGTGCCAGATCGGTCCGCCCTTCCGCCAGCGCGGACCGGATCCTGCTGGAACTGACAGGCTCTCCGTCTATCGACACCGGGCTGACGATTTCCGTTTCGGCGCCGATGGGCTTCGCCAGGTCCTTGAAAAGTGCCGCGTCCGTTGACAATTTGTAGCCGCACCGGAAATCGCTACCCACCACGAACGAGCGCACATAGCACGATTGTACGAGGGTCGAGACGAAT
>CAZKJA010000417.1:0-3155 GCA_964552925.1 uncultured Treponemataceae bacterium | reverse complement strand
TGGTGCGCGAAGGCAACAAGACGCTCAGGGAATTTGAACGACTATATAAATAGTCTTTGATAGGGTATCATTGACGGGGCTGGTCAAAACCAGCCCCGTATCCTTCCCGCCAGGATCCTATATGGTTCAACAATACGAATTCAAGGCAAAGTTTACCCCATACCTGCTCGTGCTGCCCCAGATGGTCATTGTATTTGTGTTTTTCTTCTGGCCATCACTCCAGGCAATTTTCCAGTCTTTTTTCCTGCAGGATCCCTTCGGGGGAAGGATGATTTTTGTCGGTCTGGAAAACTATACGGTTTTGTTTACCAACCCTGATTCCACCTACGGAGAATCGTTCAGGGTTTCAGTTGCTTATGCTGTTGCTGTCGCGACGCTTTCAATGACCATCGCACTTTTCCTTGCATCGCAAGCCAACAAGAAGATCCGGTTTGCGTCCTTCTATAAAACCATGATGATATGGCCGTACGCGGTGGCGACGATGGTAGCCGGCGTGCTGTGGTTGTTCATGTTCAACCCCAACGTCGGCGTCATAGCATGGTTTCTCAAGCATAAATTCGGTATCGAGTGGCAGCACCTTTTGAATGCAAACCAGGCTTTCTGGCTTCTGACGCTTGCGGCGAGCTGGAAGCAGATATCATATAACTTCGTATTTTTTCTCGCCGGTCTGCAGAGTGTCCCCAATGACCTTGTGGAGGCGGCTGCAATAGACGGCGCCGGACCGACGCGCAGGTTCTGGACTATCATTTTCCCGTTGCTTTCGCCAACTACGTTCTATCTCCTCGTGATGAACCTCGTATATGGTTTCTTCGAAACCTTCCCGATTATCCACCAGGTAACCGCCGGCGGACCCGGCAAGGCTACGAGCATACTCGTGTACAAGGTCTGGCGCGACGGCGTGGTAAATCTCGACCTGGGCGGATCCTCCGCGCAGTCGGTCATTCTCATGATCCTGGTGATCGGATTGACCGTCATACAGTTCCGCTTTATCGAGCGGCGCGTGCACTACTAGGAGGCTGCTTGTGACCGAACATGGCATTGTGCGGCGGACCATGCCGCATCTTTTCTTGATAGTGGCCGCCGCGATACTCTTGTTCCCGATTTTTCTTGTCTTCATAGCGTCGACGCGCACGAGTGCGGATATATTGGCCGCGCCGATGCCGCTATCGCCCGGGCCGCACTTGGTGGAGAATTACACACGGGCGATTATGGAGGGAAACAAGAATCTCGGAGCGTCGGCTTTGACGATGCTCAAGAATTCCTTCATAATGGCGATGGGAATATCGACGGGCAAGATAATCATTTCCCTGCTCGCCGCGTTCGCCATAGTATTTTTCAAGTTTCCGCTCAGGAATTTCTGTTTCTGGGCAATTTTCATAACCTTGATGCTGCCGGTCGAGGTCCGCATCATGCCTACCTATAAGGTCATAGCGGATCTTGGTTTATTGGACTCGTACGCGGGGCTCATTCTGCCAATGGTCGTTTCCGCCACGGCTGTTTTCCTTTTCCGGCAGTTTTTCATGACGGTTCCCCGTGAGATAGCCGAGGCGTCCCAGATCGATGGCGCAAGCCCGATGCAGTTTTTCTGGAACATCCTGTTGCCGATGACCAGGACGCCAATCGCCGCGATGTTCGTCATCCAGTTCATATACGGCTGGAACCAGTACTTATGGCCTCTCCTGATTACTACAAAACAGGAGTATTACACGATTCTGATAGGCATAAACAGGATGCTTTCCGGAGCCGACGTCCAGATCGAGTGGCAGATAGTCATGGCTACGACCCTGCTCGCGATGATACCACCCGCGCTAGTCGTTCTGATAATGCAGAAACAGTTCATCGCCGGCATGACCGACCGCGAGAAATAAGCTTGAGCTTGTACGACTAAGAATTTACCACAGAGACACAGAGGCACAGAGAAGAAAGAGCAAGGATTAATGAATTGGGGGAGATGCTTGAGAGCATTGCTCCTTAATTTGTTCAATTATTCTCCTACTCTGTGTCTCTGTGTCTCTGTGTCTCTGTGGTTCAAATTTTACTTTCCTGGCCCGACCAGGTTCGGTGGGTGGGTTGACATTTGTTTGCGGTTCGGGCATTATCCACGGGCTGAGCTTCTGGGCGCCGTGGCGTCCACGAAGGAAGTCCAGTCGCCGTTCGCGGGTTCCGCGATACGCGTCGCGAGGTTCCACGACCTCGAGTGTCCGGGTTTTCAGGCACGCCCGCCAGGGTACGGCCTGTGGAGCGCCGACACAAGTGATCTTTGGAGGACACATGAAAGACAGGATTCGTGTCAGGCTCAGGGGTTTTGATGTTCGTCTCATTGATGACAGCGCCAAATCCATCGTAACGACCGTTCAGAGAGCGGGAGCGAAGGTGTCAGGGCCAATCCCCCTGCCGACCAAAATCAGCAAGTATACTGTGTTGCGGTCTCCGCACGTGCACAAAAAGGCGCGCGAGCAGTTCGAAATGCGTACGCATAAGCGGCTGATAGACATCCTTAGCCCGACCCCGGACGTCATGGATGCATTGATGAAGCTCGAGTTGCCCGCTGGTGTGGACGTCGAGATCAAGCAGTAAATGGACGGTTTCGTACCGTACCGTTCAACGCTCAGGAGAGACCGATGATTGGACTGATCGGAAAGAAGATAGGCATGACCCAGGTCTTCGACGATGCCGGCCGGCTTGTACCGGTTACGGTGGTCGCCGTGGAACCTAACAAGGTCATCGGCCGCAAGACAGTCGACAAGGATGGTTACGATGCCATCGTGCTCGGCTACAGGGAAATGAAGAAAATCCGGATTACCAAACCGTACGCTGGACAGTTCGCGGAAGGAATCGCTCCGTCCAAGATGATCCGTGAGCTGCGCGATTTTACCGGCGAAGCCGAAGTTGGCGCTGATCTAGGCGTCACCCTCTTCGAAGGCGTCAGGTTTGTCGACGTGTGCGCCGTCAGCAAGGGCAAGGGCTTCCAGGGCGTAATCAAGCGCTGGGGCTTCTCGGGTGGTCGCAATACGCACGGATCGAAGTTCCATAGGGAGCCTGGTTCCACGGGGCAGCGGACCTACCCGCACAAGACTTTCAAGAACAAGAAGATGCCTGGCCGCATGGGCCGTGAGCGAGTCACGGTGCAGAATCTCAAGTTGGTCAAGATCGAC
>CAZKJA010000416.1:0-3167 GCA_964552925.1 uncultured Treponemataceae bacterium | reverse complement strand
ACGGGTTTACCGTGGTGCGGTAGACCTGCTTGCCATCCTTGATCTCGATGATCACGGCTGACTTGACGGGGTTGCGGTTCGCGTCGAAGGTGATCTGGCCAGAGACCGCGGCGAGGTTAGTCGCGGCGAGGGCGTTCTTGATCGCTTCGCCGTCGACCTTGCCGGCGGACTTTATGGCGTTGATCATGATGTTGCCGGCGTCGTAGGCGAGGGCCGCCAGGGCGTCGGGCGTCGAACCGTACTTGGCCTTGTAGCCAGACACGAAGGCCGTGACGGCCGGGGTGGTGGCATCGGGGGCGTAGTGGTTCGTGAAGAAGCTGTTGTTCACAGCGGTTCCGCCGATCTTCACGAAGTCTGACGAATCGAAGCCGTCACCGCCGACGATCGGGCCGTTGTAGCCGAGCTCGCGGGCCTGCTTGGCGATGAGCGCGGCGTCGTTGTAGTAGTCGGAGCAGTAGAGCACGGCGGGCTTGCCGGCCAGGATCTTGGTGAGCTGGGCCTTGAAGTCCGTGGTGCCGGTCGGGTGGCCTTCGTACGCGACGACCTGTCCGCCGAGCACCTCGAAGGACTTCTTGAAGTTCTCCGCGAGTCCCTTGGAATAGTCGTTGCCCACGTCGAAGATTACGCCCGCGGCCTTGGCGCCCAGGTCATTGAAGGCGAACTTGGCGCCGACCGTGCCCTGGAACGGGTCGATGAAGCATGCGCGATAGATGTAGTCGCCAACCTGGGTGACCTTTTCGTTGGTCGAGGTCGGGCTGATCATCGGGATCTTGGCAGCCTGCGCTATCGGGGCGCCGGCCAAGGTGACCTTGGACATTACGGTGCCTACGATGGCGACGACCTTGTCCTGCTGGATAAGCTTCGTGTAGACGGTGGCGCCTTCGGCGGGATCGCCCTTGTCGTCGGCGAACACGAGCTTGATCTGCTTGCCGAGCACGCCTTTATTGGCGTTCCACTCGTCGACCGCAAGCTGGAGTCCCTTCTTGGTGGAATCTCCAAAGGTAGCGGCTTCACCGGTTACCGGGCCGACGCCACCGAGCTTGAGCTCGTCGGGGGTCTTGGCGCAACCTGCGAGCAGGATGGCCGCGAGCGCGAGAGACGCGAACGTCTTCATAACTGTCTTCATCTTTCCTCCTTGAACCGTATCAAAAATCGAAACGGTAGCGTATCTATCTATAGTATACTTGGTAAATAGTCAAGTATAGCCCCTAGCACTGCATTGACTGCATTTCAGGGTGCAACCATACTAAAAAGCGCGATGACGCGCATCGAAATGCTTACAAACGGGGATAAAATGCCCACTACGATCCATCTCGACACCGAGCATGCCAGCTACGTCATGGACGTCCTGCCGACCGGCCACCTCGCCAGCCTGTATTTCGGGAGCAAGCTGCGCAGGATGGACGACTACGATTCCCTGCGCCAGAAAAACGACGTGCCGAGCGGTACGGCGGTCAACGTCGACCAAGCGTACAAGAACATCGGCCTGGACGACCAATGCCTCGAGTACTCCGGGCTGGGCAAAGGCGACTATAGGGAACCCGCCGTCGAACTGGTATTCGCAGACGGCTCGAGGACTACCGACTTCCGTTTCGACTCCATGAAAACATACCGGGGCCGGTCGGTTATCGCCGGACTCCCGACCGCCACCGGCGGCGAGGATGAGGTCGAGACTACCGAAGTGATTTTGGCCGACAAGGAAAAGTCACAGGCCCTCGTCCTCAGCTACTGCGTCTATCCCGCGTACGACGTCGTCACCCGATTCGCGACCCTGCGCAACGACAGCGCCGCCCCGGTGCGGATCCGCAGGCTAATGAGCGCGCAACTCGACTACTTCGGCGGCGAATTCGACCTTGTCACCTTCGACGGCGCCTGGGCATGGGAAAGGGAACGCCACGACCATCAGGTCTCGCAGGGAGTCTTCATCAACGATTCGAAGACCGGCAACAGCTCCGCCAGGCACAACCCCTTCGTCATGCTCCTTGCCAACGGGTGCGGCGAATTCTCCGGCGAGTGCTGGGCGACCAACCTCCTGTACTCCGGCAACCACGCCGAGATCGTAGAACGTACGCACCAAGGCAAGGTGCGGCTGCTTACGGGAATCAACCCGTCGGGCTTCGAATGGCTGCTGGAACCGGGACAGAGCTTCACGACGCCCGAAGCCGTACTGTCGTACTCGAACGCGGGACTCAACGGCCTCAGCCGCAACATGCACCGTTTCGTGCAGGATCATATAGTCCGCGGCGTTTGGCAGAAGAAGGAACGGCCCATCCTCGTGAACAACTGGGAAGCCACCTACTTCGACTTCAACGAGCGCAAGCTTCTAGCGATCGCCAAGGAAGCCGCGGCGCTTGGCATCGAACTTTTCGTTCTCGACGACGGCTGGTTCGGCTCGCGCGACGACGACACGAGCTCTCTCGGGGACTGGACGGCCAGCAAAAAGAAGCTACCCGGAGGACTTGCCCGCCTCTCGCGCAAAATCAACGCGCTTGGCTTGAAGTTCGGCCTCTGGGTCGAGCCGGAGATGGTCAGCGAAAACAGCGACATGTACCGCGCGCACCCCGATTGGGCCATTTCGACCCCGGACCGCGCCCCCGCGTACGGCCGCAACCAGTTCGTCCTCGACCTGACGATGCCGGAGGTCCGCTCCTGGATCGTCGAGACGATGGCCGGCATCTTCGCCCAGGGAAATATCGAGTACGTGAAGTGGGACATGAACCGCAATATCTCGGACGCGTACTCGAAGGCCCTCCCGCCGGAACGCCAAGGCGAGTTCCACCACCGCTACATTCTCGGACTCTATGAAATGCTCGCCGAGCTGACGAGGCGCTTCCCCGGGATCCTGTTCGAGTTGTGCGCGTCGGGCGGCAACCGTTTCGACCTCGGGATGCTGTGCTTCATGCCACAAGCCTGGACCAGCGACGACACCGACGCGTGGGCGCGCGTCGCGATCCAGGGCGGCACATCGTACGGTTACCCGCAGTCGGTGATGGGAGCCCACGTTTCCGCCAGCCCGAATTACCAGAGCTTGCGTGCCTCGCCGGTGGAAACCCGCTTCAACGTCGCCGCATTCGGACTGCTCGGCTACGAACTCGACCTGACGATGCTTTCGCCTTTCGACAGGAAAGCGATCGCCGCGCAGATCGAGTACTACAAAGCGCATCGGA
>CAZKJA010000415.1:0-3173 GCA_964552925.1 uncultured Treponemataceae bacterium | reverse complement strand
GAGGCCTTTTTCCATGGCGATCGGGTAGATCAGCTCGGCGTTGATCTCGGTGTTGTCGCCGGGCATTACCATTTCCTTGCCCTCGGGGAGATTCACCGTACCGGTGATGTCCGTCGTGCGGAAATAAAACTGGGGGCGGTACCCGGAGAAGAACGGGCTGTGGCGGCCACCTTCGGTCTGGGACAGCACGTAGATCTGCCCCCGGAACTTGGTGTGCGGGGTGATGGTACCCGGCTTGGCCAGTACCTGTCCGCGCTCCACTTCCTTCTTGTCGATACCGCGGAGGAGGGCGCCGATGTTGTCGCCGGCCCGGCCTTCGTCAAGGAGCTTGTTGAACATCTCGACGCCGGTGACGACTGTCTTCTTGGTAGCCTTGATTCCGACGATCTCGACTTCCTCGTTCACCTTGATGATACCGCGGTCGATACGACCGGTTACCACGGTGCCGCGACCCGAGATCGAGAACACGTCCTCGATCGGCATCAGGAACGGCTTGTCCGTAACGCGCTCGGGATCCTTGAAGTAGGTGTCCATCGCGTCGAGGAGTTCCTGGAGGCACTTGGTCGCCTCGGCATTGTCCGGCTCGGTCATGGCCTGGAAAGCGGAACCCTTGATTATAGGGATCTCGTCGCCGGGGAACTTCTGGAAGTTCAGGAGGTCGCGGACTTCCTGCTCGACAAGCTCGACAAGTTCGGGGTCGTCGAGGAGGTCGATCTTGTTGAGGAACACCACCATCGCCGGTACGCCTACCTGGCGGGCAAGCAGCACGTGCTCGCGGGTCTGGGGCATGACGGAATCGGGGGCTGAAACCACGAGGATCGCGCCGTCCATCTGGGCGGCTCCGGTGATCATGTTCTTTATATAGTCGGCGTGGCCCGGGCAGTCGATGTGCGCGTAGTGACGCTTCGTCGACTGGTACTCGAGGTGACGGGTATTGATTGTGATACCGCGCGCCTTCTCTTCCGGGGCATTGTCGATATCGTCATACTTCATGACCTTGTCGCCGAATTTCTTGCCACAGTACATGGTGATCGCGGCGCTGAGCGTCGTCTTTCCGTGGTCGATGTGGCCGATCGTACCGACGTTCATATGCGGTTTGGTACGCTCGAATTTCTCTTTAGCCATTCGTATCCTCCTAGCCTTGATTTACAAAAAAAGGGAGACCTGCGTTCTGCGCGGGTTCGCCCATTATAATCGGCAAGCGAAGCCTTTTCAAGGTCTTCGCCGCCCCCAACTTCTTACCACCTGTAGTGCGCGAAAGCCTTGTTGGCCTCTGCCATCCGGTGTGTATCCTCACGCTTTTTGACCGCGGTCCCGGTGCTGTTGAAGGCATCGGTGAGCTCGGAAGCGAGCCTGTCGGCCATCGACTTGCCGGATCGGCTGCGCGACGCGTTGATTATCCAGCGCATCGCCAGAGCCTCCCGGCGTGTATCGCGGATCTCGATCGGCACCTGGTAGGTTGCACCACCCACGCGGCGGGATTTCACCTCCACCACGGGTTTGACGTTGTCCATAGCCTTCATGAAAGCCTCAAGGGCGGGAGCCCCCGATTTTTCCTGAAGCTGGGCGAGCGCATCGTACATTATTGTGGTGACAGTGGATTTTTTCCCCTGCCACATCATTCTGCAGATGAACTTGGTGATTATGACACTATTATACCGAGCATCGGGCTGGTGACCTCGATCCTCGGACTTCTTTTTTCGTCCCATGACCGGTCCCCTTAAGCCTTCGGCCGCTTGGCGCCGTACTTGGAGCGCGCCTGCTTGCGGTCGGCGACGCCCAAGGTATCCTTGGCGCCGCGTACGATGTGGTAACGGACGCCAGGAAGGTCCTTGACGCGTCCTCCGCGCAGGAGAACCACTGAGTGTTCCTGCAGGTTATGCCCGACACCCGGGATATAGGCTGTCACTTCAATGCCATGGGAAAGCCGGACGCGGGCTACCTTGCGGAGCGCCGAGTTCGGTTTCTTGGGCGTGACGGTCATCACACGTGTGCAGACGCCGCGTTTTTGCGGACATTCGTTGAGCGCGGGGCTCTTGGTCTTCCAGACAGACTGCTTGCGGCCCATCCGGATTAGCTGGTTGATCGTAGGCATTAAACCATCATCTCCTGTTGTGGCCGGACTTCAGCATCGCCCGGCTCGTTTCTTCGGTACACGGGAACCAAACATCGACGCGCCGGTATAACGCGCCGAGCATAGACAATAGATTCATAGGCGGTAGCTTGTCAATCGGTCCGCGGTGCCGCCCTCCGCCGGACCCTTGCATCATTCCGGCTCTTCCTCGGGCTCTTCGTCGACGGGGCTGAAGCCTTCGTCGTCCTCGAACGCCGTGTCCTCCTCGAACGCGGGTTCCTCGACGAAGGGCGCCTGCTCGTCTCCAAGTGGCAACACCGACATCTCGCGTTCCTTGCGGCGCTGCTCGGCGACCTCGGCGACGTAGGCGTCCAGGTCTTCGTGCTCGCCGTCGGACAGGTGTATGCCCTTGTACTGCCGCATCCCCGTGCCGGCCGGTATCAGGTGGCCGATGGCGACGTTTTCCTTGAGCCCGTGCAAAGCGTCGACGGCTCCGGCGATCGCCGCGTCGGTGAGGACGCGCGTCGTTTCCTGGAAAGACGCCGCGGAAATGAACGAGTCGATCTTGAGCGACGCGCGGGTGATGCCCATCAGGAGCGGCCTTGCGATCGCGGGTTGTCCGCCTTCCGCCAGCACGCGCCGGTTCTCTTCGTGGAACCTGAACTTGTCGACCTGCTGTCCGTAAATGAAGCGGGTATCGCCAGGCGCGACTATCTCGACCTTCTTCATCATCTGGCGCACGATGACGCCGATGTGCTTGTCGTTGATCGTGACGCCCTGGAAGCGGTAGACCTGCTGGATCTCGTCCATTATAAAGCGCTGGCAGGCATGCTCGCCCGCGATGTTGAGGATATCGTGCGGGTTCGGGTTGCCGTCGCAGAGCTTGTCGCCCGCTTCGACCACGTCGCCGTCGCGTACCAGGAGCCTGCGCCCCATCGGCACGAGGTGCTTGTACTCCTTGCCTATCAGGTCGAGAATCAGGACGACGCGCTTGCCCTTGACGATGCCGCGGAACGACACCTTGCCGGACACCATCGCCAACACCGTCGGGGTCTTGGGCTTGCGGGCCTCGAACAACTCGCCGACTCGCGGGAGACCA
>CAZKJA010000414.1:0-3179 GCA_964552925.1 uncultured Treponemataceae bacterium | reverse complement strand
CTCGACCACGGCAGCCGTGGCGCCTTCGGCGGCCCCGGACGCGGCGCTTACCGCTTCAGTAGCGACCTCGGCAACGGCGCCGGACGCCGCGGAAACGGCTTCCACGGCGGGTTCGGCCCATGCTCCCGCATCGCTCGCCGCGCTCACACCCTCGACGACCTTAATGCCGGCCTGCTTGACGCCGGGGCTGAACATCCAGCCGCTCTTGGAACCGGTGCCCCACGCGAACCATCCCTCGCCTATCTTGTTGACGCCTTCCATGACCCACATCAGGCCAAGCCACATGCGGAGGAGAAGCGACCAATACCCGCGTGTCTTGTAGGCGACGAAACCGCCGATGAACGAGCGCCGGTCCTTCATGTCGAGGAATTCGTGCTTCGCGTATTCCCAGGCCTGGTTGATGCCGGCGATGTTGAACAGGTAGTACATGTTTATCATGTGCTTCATCATCATCGCGATGAAGCCATGGCTCTTCATTCCGCCCGCGTTGGCGACGCCGTAGCGGCCTCCGAGCGAGACCATGAACCCGTGGAAGTTGGACTTGAAGGTATGCCTGTGGGCGTCGCCCTCGATGTCGGCGATTATGTTCTTCGCCGCTACCTCGGCCGTCTGGTGCGCGCCTTCGACGATCTGCGGCACCGGCTTGCCGTTCTCGAGGAAGAACGCGTTGTCGCCGACGACGTAGGCGTAGGGATAATCCGGGCTCTTCATCTCGGCGTCGACCTGGAGACGACCACGGCCGCGTTCGCCCTTCGCAAGTTCGAGTCCGGCGGCAAAGGAACTGCCCTTGACGCCGCAGGTCCAGATGAAGGTGTCGGTCTCGATGATCTTGCCGTCCTTCAAGAGGATCTTGCCTGCCTCGGCGCCGGAAATCGACGCGTTCAGCAAGATTTCGCATCCCATCTTCTGCAGGTATTTCTCGGCGCGGACGCGGAGGGGTTCCTCGAGGATGGGGAGGATCGAGGGCAAGGCTTCGATGTTGACAACGCTGGTGTCGGCGCTGTCGATGTAGTGCTTGCGGCACATCGCGTCGCGGAACTCGAGAAGTTCACCTATCATCTCCATGCCCGTGAAGCCGGCGCCCGCCACTACGAAGGTAAGCATGCGCTTGCGGATTACCGGGTCGGTCTCTTCCGCCGCCTTGGCGAATATATCCTCGATGTGGTGCCTAATCCTCATCGCATCCTCGAAAGACCAGAGGCTGAACGAGTTCTCCTTCACACCCGGGATGTTGAAGTATTCGGGCTCGGCGCCCGCGCCTACTACGATATAGTCGAAATCGTATGTGCGCGCCTTGCCGACGGCTTTCTTCCCCTTGAAATCGACGGTGAGTATTTCATCCAAGGCGATATCGATACGCTTGGCGCCGAAAATTTTCCGGAAATTCACCTGGACCGATTCCGGCTCTGTCCGCCAGCCTGCAACTTCGTGCAATTCCGTCATCAGCGTATGGAACGGCTTGCGGTCGACGAGCGTTATTTGGACATCCGGATTCTTGCGGAATCGCTTTTCGAGGATTTTTCCGGCCCAAACGCCGCCGTAACCGCCTCCGAGGATCAATATCTTCTTAGTCCCGGCCATGTGGCCTCCTTGTCCCTTGATCGAACCGCGCCCAAAGCGCCGGCCGTTGGAATCAGATACCTGCCGTCACGTACACCGTCGCGGGAGGCTATAAAACAGTTTGTTGAGTGCGCGATGATTGTGCCGTTGATGCCCCATCGCGTCAAGAGTGAAATCTATATATACTTTAATATAGATTTTCCTATATAGCTGGTGATTATCGATTTTTACGGAGCCGAAAACACAAGGAACAGGCGCCTTGACCCATAAAGCCTGACATCAGTACACTGAATCAAAGGAGTCCAAATGCCAGACTTGGAGAATGTCAATAAAGCTATACAGGATGTCAGGCCGTCCCTGCAGGCGGACGGTGGCGATATAGAACTTATTTCAGTCGCAGAGGACGGAAAGGTGACCGTCCGCCTGAAAGGCGCTTGCGGCTCGTGTCCCATGGCGGTGATGACTCTGAAACAGGGCGTCGAAGCGTATCTCAGGAAAGTGGTGCCCGGAGTTACCGAGGTAGTCCAAGGTTAATGGATATCGCGGTTCCCCGTCGATATCACCGGGAACCGCGGACTTTCAGTTTATTTGACCCCATCATCGCAGGCACCGTCTTCCTGCATGGGTCTCGATGTTTCCGCGGCCTGCGCCTTGTCGCAAGGCTCCAAGTCCTTCTTGACCGCCTTGTCGGGTTTCTTGGCAACCATTTTCTTCGTTCCCGGTTTTTTCGTGGTTTTAGCCATGACGACCTCCTGAAGTATTGATAATAAAGTAATATGCATGGATGGCGATGGCAAGGCGCAGGGAAAATTCTATCTATTTTCCTTGGCGATGGCAGAAATTCGTTCGGCCATACGGTTCAAAGGCACTTGTTCCATCACATGCCCCATCTCGAAGGCCACCTTGGGCATGCCGTACACGACGCTGGATCCTTCATCCTGCCCCAAGGTCATGCCGCCCTCCAGGTAGATCGATCCCAGTTCCTTGGCGCCGTCCCTTCCCATGCCTGTCATGATGACCCCGAGGGCCTTGTTGCCGTATTCCTTGGCGATGCTCCTGAACAATACATCGGCGCTCGGCCTGTGCCCGTTCTCCGCGGGATCCTGGTTGACACGAACCACGCCCGCGAGCGAACGCTTCTCCACGACGACATGCCAGTCGCCGGGAGCGATGAGCACGCGGCCGGGCTTGAGCACGTCTCCATCGGCAGCCTCTTTCACCTCTAGCGGGCAGATACGATCGAGGCTCGCCGCGAATTCCTCGGTGAAGCCCGCCGGCATGTGCTGTACGACGATGACCGGGCGTCCCAGATCGGGCGCGATATGCGCGAACACCTCGCGCAAGGCGTTCGGTCCTCCGGTCGATATGCCTATCGCCACTATCTCGGTCGGACCAGGGGAACGGGAAGGCTTTGGGGGTTCGACCTTGGCAGGGGTTTTGAAAACCTGCTTGCGCGTCGGTTCCGGGGCTGCGTCGAACATGTGCTCCGGGGTTTCGAAACTGTAGTGGGCGGGTTCCCGGCCCTTTTCGCGCTGGTATTGGGAACCGTACGCTATCAGCATGCGGGAAAGTTCACCCGCTACGGTGTGTATGTCCGAGGAGACAGAACCCGAGGGTTT
>CAZKJA010000413.1:2924-3181 GCA_964552925.1 uncultured Treponemataceae bacterium | reverse complement strand
CTTGCCGGCCGGCAGCACGATAGATCTTGGAATTTTAGGCGTAGAATCCAGCGTCGAGTACGAGGCGACGATCCTCAATACGGGTAAAACCCCGCTGGTTTTTACCGATACGCAGCTGGATTTTGCCGACGGCACGGAGAGTGATAGTTTTACCATCTTATCGACTCCTGAGAATGTCGATGCGGGTGGTGCATCTTATGTCCGCATCGGATTTGCCAGAAAGTCCCCAGGAACAAAACAAGCTACTCTGACTCTCA
>CAZKJA010000413.1:0-2914 GCA_964552925.1 uncultured Treponemataceae bacterium | reverse complement strand
ATTTCGCTGAGTGGAATCGCATTGGATCCTTCGGCTGCTGTGATATCCAGTTTCAGCATCAGGAATCCCACGTCCGCAGGCATCATTTCGGGCAATGCAATTACTGTTTTCGTGCCCTGGAATACTACCAACTACGCGATGTGGGTGGCTGACTTCGTCACAACAGGCGGTTCGGTAACGGTCGATGGCGTCATTCAGACAAGCGGTTCGAGCAATGTGGATTTCCCTTCACCGGTAACATACAGGGTAACCTCGCTGGACGGAACGAGCCACCAGGATTATGTTGTCACGGTTATCAATAATCCAACCGCCTCGGCCGTTGTTCCCCACGATACGGTTATCGACGTTAGCTGGAACCCAATAGCCAACGCCACAGGATATGAAGTCTGGTATTTTGCGGGCAACGAGCCAACTTCATCGGTCCGCAGCGGTGGCACGATAACGGGGACTGAGACCACGATATCCAACTTGGTCAACAATACCACATACTATGTGTGGATCAAGGCTGTATACGCCGGTGGCGTGACGAGCGGGTTGGGGAGAGAATCCGCGCCCGCGCTGGTGGAAAAGAAATACTTCGGTTGGCTTTTTGGCGGCGACAATACAGGGATGAGCAGTTACCCCCTCTCGACGAACGATGGCACGGTCGGCGCCGGAACGAACGTCTTCAATCATCCCAGCGGCGGCGGTGTTATCGAACTTGAGATCGATGAAGCCAATAATCTGCTCTTCTTTGGCTATAAGCGGGACGATAACTCCAACCCACCCTACATGGTTAACAGCGCACGCATCGATCCGGCTACCGGGGCCTTGACAATAAACCAGGAGCAGACTCTGACATGGGTGGGGCTGGAAGATTTGCGCTTGTCTCCTGACGGGAAGCATCTCTACGCCAGTTGCGGCTACATAACGGGAGGTCTTCTATATTGCTGGGATGTAAACCAGACGACCGGAGAGCTGAGCAACAGGAGGGACTTTTCAGGCCTTCATGAAATCAGCTGGGCCAAGGAGATGGCTGTTCACCCAACGAAGAACCTCCTCTATATAGTTGACTATACCTATGCCCCGTATGGACCAGCCATCTGCGTCTATGACATCGACCCGTCAACCGGCGCCCTCGGCTATAGGACGTCATTGCCGGTTGGCGACTACCCGTTCGACGTAGTGGTCAGCCGGAACAGCAATCGGCTAATCGTCTCGTATCAGGAGGACGGTATATCTTCCTACGCATTGGATTCCGATGGTCTGCCCACGGGAAGCCCGAGGACCAATGGTTTGACTACGCCCGGCACAGGAAGCTGGAATACCGTCCTGACGGCTCCTGTCAAAGGGAGCTTGACTGCCGATCATGTTTTCGCCTTGGATTATACAGCGACTGGATACCTCAGGGGATTGAGCGATGACGAGACCTTCGGTTACATCGAACAAGAATACGTTGCCGGCGCGGGAGCGTTCGACGCCGGAATGGTAACCTTCCGGTTCGGTGAAACCTACCTGTATACGGCCAACAGGAACGCCGCCACCATCGCATCCTTCAAGCTCGGCGAAACCGCTGGAAGCCTGTCTGATATGACGACGCGCACTACAGTTGATGAATACTCGAATCCCATTGCTACCAGAGCTGTTCGAGGCTTGAATACTTACTGGTAATGTTATTGCCCCCTCCCCGCGGTAGCGATGGGAGGGGACACCCCGAAAAAGCAGAGGAGGGCTCTATGGAAGCCGTGGACATCTACATCCCAGAGCGTCCCTGTCGTTTCTGCCGATACGCGAATCCGAGTCGGTCTGATCGCGCGCGATCGACTGGCTCGCGGTCATGATCCTGAAAGCGTGGCGATCCAGCCACGCCACCATGCCCAGCGCAAACTGGGGAACGAGCAATGCCAGTTGGGTAACCGTTTCCAATAGGCCCGCTATGGGGGTCGGTGGTGAGGCGGCCAGTCCGGTCGGTGTGTATGGAGCCGCGGCCATCGTCAACGCTGTAGGCGCAGGTGCCTACTTTGACAGCGACTGCCAGAATGATACCCAGGGTGGCTCTGTGAGGCTTCTTGAAAGGTATCGCAGGTGTAAGCCTCGTATTCGACAACAAGAGCCGCTAGCATCGGCAAGGGGGAATTGTCCTCCATTTGGCCGTAACCGTTGGCATGCTTTTAGCTAAAATTTTGACTGGTCAACCGATTTGGATGATAGCAATAATCATCGCAACATCGGCTTGGCTTGGGTCGAACAGGAATTGTTCTCACGAAGGAGTCAGTTGATGAAGCGGAATGACGGCGCCAAAGTGGTTCGCTTTTGTCACCCAATAATTGCAGGATTCATTGGCGCCATCTTGATGCTTGCCCTCTCAGGCTGCGAGAATGCGCTGGTTGAGGCGGCAAAAGCGATACAGGCGCAGACGGTAACCCCTGCGATCGCGATCAGCCTGGCCGACGGCACAGCGCTGGATAACGGGGATACCGTCGATTTCGGGGCAATAGCCCTCAATGAAAACCGCGATATGGTGCTTACCATCACGAACGGTGGTAAAAGCACCCTGGCTATAGATGACGACGGCATTATGATTAGCGATGCCGCTCCGTTTTCCATAAGTCAGCAGACATCTGACGGCATAGTCCCGGGTGCTACCGGTACAATATGCATCAGTCTATCCGGTGAGGCCGCGATCACCGCAAACCGCACGTTGACCATCGCGAGCAACGACGTCAACACTCCCCTTTATACCCTGAAGTTGACCGCCGTCGTTTCGGCGTATACCCGACCGGATGCGCCAGGCAACTTGGCCGTAGCGCACCCAGGTAGTGAACCCGCAGATTTTACCCAACTGGTTTTAACCTGGGCAACAGTTGCCTCTGCCACCGACTACGAAGTCCAGCGGGATACCAACGAGATTGGGGACTATACGACCACGTTCGCG
>CAZKJA010000412.1:0-3186 GCA_964552925.1 uncultured Treponemataceae bacterium | reverse complement strand
GATCGGCTTGCATGGCCGGGTCCTAAACCGCCAGAAGCTACCTGGATCAAGAGTCCCGGCGGTATCTGTCAAGATATTCAGGTTCAAGTACAAAGCGCAACGGTGACGCTGTTTCGTAATATACTTCATAAGGAGTCTTGAAGCCGAGGCGCTTTCGAAGCCGCGTATTGAGCTTATAGGCAATACGGTCACAAGTTGCTTGATCGAGAGGCGACCAACGGTTTTCGGAAACCTCTTCATTCCTTCCGGGGTTCCATGTGGATGGTGCACTCGTAGCCGAGTTTTTCGCGTAGATGCGCTTCCAGCATCGAGGCTATCTCGTGCGCCTCCTTCACCCTCATATTCTGGGGAACGCGCGTATGTAATGTCGCCTCGATATGGTCACCGTAGCGGTGTATGTGGATATGGTGCACGTCCGACGCCGTCGGCGCGGCTTCCTTCACTAGGGCGCGGATGTTTCGCATGATTTCTTCGTCCGCCTGTTCGCCCATCAGGGAATCGGCGGCGTCGCGCAGGATTCCGAAGGCCGCGTATAGGATCAGGATCGAGACCCCAATCCCCAGAACGCCGTCTATCCACCAGAAATACTTCTGGAGCAGGGCGCCGACGACGATAAGTGCCGACGCCAGGGCGTCGCTGCGATGGTGCCAGCCGTCCGCCCTAAGGGATTGAGACCGCACCTTCTTGCCTGCCCAGAAAGAGAATCGTGCTATGGCTTCCTTGAGCACCACGGAAATCGAGAACACGACGACAGCCGTGGCGCCGAACACCGCCTCCCGATGATTGCTAAGCTGATCGACGGAATCCTTGAAGAAATTGACTCCCACGACGCCCAGCAAAGTGCCGATGATGATGGACGCCACGAGCTCCGCCCTCCCATGGCCGAAGGGGTGTTCCTTGTCTCCGGGCTTGGAGGATATCCAGAAGCCAAGAATCACGACGAGCGACGTCAGGGTATCCGACAAGGTGTGCCACGCGTCCGCGATCATGGCCACGGAGCCGGCCGCCATACCCACCCACAGCTTGAATCCGAAGAGCACCGTGTTGAGAATGGTGGAGACTACACCTTCCAAGTACCCCAGCTTGCGTTTTTCCAGGTCCATAAATACCTCCGAATCGATACGCGTCGGCCTTCGGGTATAAAAAACCCGTGAGGCCGATTTCTCGGTCCCACGGGGTAATTCCCGCTGCTTTATGCCCGGCGTCGCCGATCCGTATGGAAGGCAGCCTGATCCTGATAAAATCATATCGCGTCCCAAGCGCCGCGTCAATATACCGAGCCGGGATTCTACGCTTCATCACGTCCTGCGTCCCATATAGACACAAGAGGAGTCTTGAAGCCAAGGCGCTTACGCACGGTCACGAGTCGCATTGTCTGGATAACGTCAACCCATAGCCGATTCGGTGATACGCAGGCGCTCGAGCGACTTCGAGCTGACGCTGTTTTCGGAGCTTGAATAGCGCGTACTGGAAGAAATACTTGCTATCAATGCGCGTTAAGTGTACATTGTGGAGTGTATACATGGAGTGTACGCAAGGAGTCGCCATATCATGGAAGTAACCACGAAGGAGCTCAGGATCCAGCCTGGCAAGATTATCGATCAAGTGTCGGTTGGACAGGAAATTACCGTCACCTATAGGGGTAAGCCCCTTGCGAAGATAATCCCCATTCGATCTTCGGTACATGACGATGAAGAAGCATCGATATTTGGATTGTGGAAGACCCACGCTACCGGCGAATCGGTCGATGACCAGGTGCGTGACCTCAGGAAAGGACGTCAGTTTTGATCATCGATACGGACGTTCTCGTCTGGTACCTCCGCGGGAATGAAAGATCGAGAATTGTCGTCGAAGGCAATATTCCTTTCTCGATTTCCGTGATCACCTATATGGAATTGATGCAGGGAATGAAAAACAAGGACGAGATGAAGGCATTTAAAAGGCAAATACACAAGTGGAATGTGGACATTATCCAGATAGATGCAGAAATATCATCAAGGGCGATGTTCTATGTACAAGAATATGCATTGAGCCATTCCATGATGTTGGCAGACGGATTGATTGCCGCGACAGCCGTTCAAAATGGAGAGATCCTGCTGACAGCCAATGACAAACATTACAGGTTCATTCCGACTATCGAGTGCAAGAAGTTTGATCCGGGAAATGATTAGGAGCGCAGGCGCTCCAGCGATTTCGAGCTGACGTTGTTCTCGGAACTCGAATAGACTGGAGCACGGATGAGCCAACAATGATGAGGTTTGACAGTTCGTAGTAATCACATTATAATTACAGTAAGGTGGTTCACCATGCTGGTTTCTGTAGTCGCTATCGGCAATTCAAAGGGAATCAGGCTTCCCAAAGCCATCCTGGAGCAACTCCATATAACAGACCAACTCGAGATGGAAGTCGAAGAGCGGCGGCTTGTGTTGAAGCCCGTACACAACACGCCCCGAGCTGGATGGGAAGAAACCTTCAAGACAATTCATTCAAATAAGGAAGATTCTCTTTTGATCCCGGATGATGCCGGTTCAGGGACTTTTGAATGGCAGTGGTAATCAATCAATATGAAGTGTTTCTCATCGACCTGGATCCGACGAAGGGCCATGAAATCAAGAAGACTAGACCTTGTGTGGTCGTGTCCCCCAATGAGATGAACAGAACAATAGGAACCGTAATCATAGCCCCGATGACAACCAAATCCCCTGCGTATCCAACACGGGTTGAACTGGAATTCCAGGATAAGAACGGTTGGATAGTCCTGGATCAGATACGTACTATGGACAAGAGCCGGTTGATAAAGAAAGTCGGCCGAATACGTGATGATGATATCCTGAAAGTGAAGGATGTACTCCGTGAAATGTTGGTGGATTGAAGCTCGGGTTCAAGCAAGAAGCGCTTTCTCATGGCGGCCACTCCTTTAGACAGGATGATCCGCCTTGTTCGGCTTGTGAATTGGTCCTGCCCGCAGGGCTCAGCATAGAGACCAAGGAGATTGAATCGATTACCAAAATTGAAGACGATACAATCATAATGAAAGAATTGGGAACGACGACGGTGTATTTGAAATCGGACTATTTAAGGAATACGGAAAACGAGAAATCCTATATTATGGAATTCACCAACGGTAGGTTTATATTTTTTAAAAAGGATACTTTTAAGACACAGGAACGCTACCAGGAGTTGATT
>CAZKJA010000411.1:0-3214 GCA_964552925.1 uncultured Treponemataceae bacterium | reverse complement strand
TTTCATCCTTTTCCGGTTCAGCGCTCGACGGCCGCTCGAAGCCCGAGGCCACCGGGTCTACCACGCGGCCGGTCAGGGCTACGATCGCGGCGGCTTCCGGTCCGACAAGGTAGACCTGCGCGTCAGGCGTGCCGCTCCGGCCTTCGAAGTTGCGGTTGGAGGTGCGGAAGGACACGGCGCCGCTGCCCGGCGAGAAGCCGCTGCCTATGCAGAATCCGCAGGCGCTCTCGAGTATCCGCGCGCCCGAGTCGACAAGGTCGGCCAGCGATCCGTCCCTGCCGAGCGCGCGCAATACCTGCCGCGAGCCCGGCGCGATGCCCAGGGATACGTCCGGGTGGACTGTGCGGCCGCGAAGGATCGCGGCGACCGCGCGCATGTCCTTGAGCGACGAGTTGGTGCAGGAACCTATGCAGACCTGATCCACTTTCAAGCCTTCCAGCTCGCGCAGCGCCTTGACGTTGCCTGGGCTGTGCGGGCAGGCGACCATCGGCTCCACAGTGTCCAAATCGATATCGATCACCTTGTCGTACACCGCGCCGGAGTCAGCCTCCAGCGGCTTCCAGTCGGACTCCCGGCCTTGCGCGCGCAGGAAACGCCGCGTCACCCCGTCCGAAGGGAATACAGAACTCGTGACGCCCAGTTCGGCGCCCATGTTCGTTATCGTCGATCGTTCGGGTACAGAAAGCGATGCGGCCCCGGGCCCGCCGTATTCGATCACCGTGCCTACGTTGCCCTTTGTGCCGAGGATCGAGAGCATGAGCAGGGCGACGTCCTTGGCGCTCGCCCAGCCCTTGAGCCTTCCGGCGAGCCGTACGAGAGTGACCGAAGGGGCGGGCATGTAGAACGGACCGCCGCCCATGGCGACCGCCACGTCGAGGCCTCCCGCCCCGATTGCCAGCTGTCCGATACCGCCTCCGGTCGGCGTGTGGCTGTCGCTGCCCAGCAAGGTCGTGCCGGGCTTACCGAAGCGTTCCAGATGGACCTGGTGGCAGATGCCGTTGCCAGCCCTGGAAAGCACTACCCCGTACCTGGCGGCTACCGACTGCAGATAGCGGTGGTCGTCGGCGTTCTCGTAGCCCATCTGCGCGGTATTGTGGTCGATGTAGGAAACCGAGAGCTCGGTCGCCAGCGATTCCATTCCCATCGCTTCGAACTGGAGGTACGCCATCGTGCCCGTGGCATCCTGCGTAAGGCTCTGGTCGATGCCGATACCGATCTCTCCCCCCGGGACGAGCGATCCTTCGCGCAGGTGCGCCTTGAGTATCTTGGTAACGACGCCATGTTCCATTCGGACCTCCCTGTTGCGGCAGACTCTACATGAAAGAACTAATCGCGACAATCCGCCGCTGGCCTAACAAAACGAACGGCAGTATCATTGAAGCATCGTCAATGAAAAGGGAGGATCGCATGCTCGTCAAAGAACAAATGACCGCCAACCCGGTGACCGTGAAACTTGGTACCCCGGTACCGGATGCCCTGTCTCTCATGCGCCAGCGTAAAATCCGACGTCTGCCGGTCTTGGACGCGAAGGGGAAACTGGTCGGCATAGCATCGGAGAAGGATCTGCTCTACGCTTCGGCCTCGCCCGCTACCTCGCTCAATGTATGGGAGATCAATTCATTGCTCTCCAAGCTCCTGGTCGACCGCTTCATGTCGAGGAAGCTGATAACCGTCACCGAGGATACCCCGGTCGAGGAAGCTGCCCGGATCATGGCCGACAACAAATTCGGCGGCCTTCCGGTTATGCGGAAAGGCGAACTGGTCGGCATAATCACCGAGACTGACATATTCCGTTCGCTGCTCGACATGCTCGGCGGCAGGCGCAAAGGCTTGCGTGTCATGGCAACCGTCGAGGGCGGCAAGGGCACGTTCGCCAAGGTCGTCAACGCTATAGCCGCCGCCGGCGGAGACATAGTCGGCATGGGGTGCGTGGAGATGAAGGACGCGGGCGTCATGCGCTGGCAACTGACGCTCAAGGTCCAGGATTTGACCAAGCGAAAGATGGAAACCGCGATAAAGCCGGTGGTGCTCGAGATACAGGATATAAGGGAGACGTGAGCGCGGCGGCGGCGGATCATGGATCGACAAGCTGGCACAAAGCCAGGCATCCATCGATCTGCCTCGACCCAATGCCACGAGCCGTATCGGTCATTATCAAGGAGGCCGGGCTCGGCCGGTGTCTGATCCAGATCCGCCAAGTCCAGGCCATATACACCAACCCGCCTTAAAAAAGCACTTTCCCGCTTGAGCTTCCCACATTCCTTTTTTTTCTTGACACCGATCCAAAAGGTGGTATTCTTGCCATCCATAGCGATATATCGGAAAAATAGCACCGATATATCAAATCGAACGAATGTTGCCACCCCTTCCGGGAGGTGTTCGGTTCAAGACGAGGGGGGATGATGAAGCTGTTCAAATGGCTGGATGAGCATCTGGAGGAATGGATGCTCGTGATCCTCCTGGCCACGGTGTGCGTCACACTTATGATACAGATCGTAATGCGCTATGTATTCAACGCGTCGTTGTCGTGGAGCGAGGAATTCGCGCGGTATTGCTTCGTTTGGTCGACTTTCCTCAGCGTAAGCTACAGCATCAAGAAAGGCAGCATGCTAAGGGTCGACATACTCGTGCAGTACCTTCCGAAATCTGTCAGGAAGGCCGTGGACATAATCATGGAGCTGATAGTTCTCGCCTTCTTCGCCTTCCTGCTCTACCACTCGTTCGGCGTGGTCAAGCGGATAGCGGCCAGCGGGCAGAGAAGTCCGGCCCTCGGCTTACCGATGGTGACGGTGTACGTCGCCCTCATTGTCGGATTCGCGCTCGCGTGCATCCGGGGAATCCAAAAACTTGTATCGCTGCTCCGTCGCGGTGCCGGTACCGAAGCCATCAACACCGGGAGGATGTGACAGATGCTGACAGCCGTACTCGTAGTTTTCGTCGTCGGCATCGTGGCAAGCGTACCCATCGCCGTTACCATCGGCATGGCGGCGATAATCCCGAGCCTCATCGCGCCTGGCTCGGCGGGGAGCATACCCCTGGTGATTCGCTCGACGTTGACAGGCGTCGACAACACCGCCCTGCTCGCCGTACCGCTGTTCATCCTGTCCGGCGCCATAATGGCCAAGGGTGGTATTTCCAAGAAACTGTTCGATGTCTTCGCCTTTATCATAGGGGACAAGACGGCGGGCATACCAATAGCGGTGGTCTGTACCTG
>CAZKJA010000410.1:0-3240 GCA_964552925.1 uncultured Treponemataceae bacterium | reverse complement strand
ATTGGCAGGCCTGGGGCTTGCTGGCCCTGTCGACGATCCTGTTCAAGGGCATGGGTTCGAGCCATGGAGGCGACCGTAGCGACCGCAAGCGCCGCAGGCACCTACGCCAATATATGGAAGAACCGCAGGTTCCAGGGGATGGGGCTTCGGAGGATAGCCACAAAGACTGACCGCTGAGCAAGTGCACCGAGCGCGACCTCAGCCCGACAGGAACGGCATCGATGTGTTGCGGACCGTCTGGATGAAGTGTTCGAGGATCGGGTTCCGGTTCTCCTCCATCCAGACCGCGTCTATCTCCGCCAGGATGGGCGAAGGCGGAAGCTCGCGGTAGACCACGTCCTCCCGGTGGAGCAGCTGGACGGACTTCGGCATCAGGGCAACCCCGAGGCCTTCGGCTATGAAGTTGACGATTATATCGATCTGCCCGATTTCCTGGTCTATTTCCGGATGGAAACCCGCCTCGGCGCAGAGGCCAAGGATTTGGTTGTATAAACCGGGCGCCAGCGAGTGGGGCACCATGAAGAAACGCTCCGACTGGAGATCTTTGACCGACAGCGAGCTCTGGCTGGCGAGCCGGTGGCCCGCCGGCAGCACGGCGACGAAGGGTTCCCGGACCACCGGCATTGTCCTGAAGCCGCGGCCCTCTACGGGAGGTCTGGCGAACCCTATATCCAGGGCGCCTTCGGCGAAGTACTTGATCTGCTCTCCAGTCATCAGGTCCAGCAACGTGATATCGACCCTGGGATACGCCTGGCTGAAGGTGCGTATCGTCAGCGGGAGAAAACCCAGGGACGCGGATGGGACGAAGCCTATCCTGAGGACGCCGACGATGCCTTTGTCCGCCAGCCTGGCTTCATCAACAGCTTCCTCGACCTGACCGAGCACCAGTTTGGCTTTTTTCAGAAAGGCTTCGCCGGCAGCGGTCAAACGAACCGAGCGTTTCGTGCGCTCCAGGAGCCTCGCGCCCACCTCCGCCTCGAGCTGCTGGATTTGTTGGCTGAGCGGAGGTTGGGAAATATGGAGCCGCTCAGCGGCCCTGCTGAAGCTGAGCGACTCGGCGACGGCGACGAAGTAGCGGAAGTAGCGCAATTCCATGGCGTTTCCCTAAGATACCAATATATATCCAAATCATATAAATAACAGCCTAAATATATATTAGACGCGCATAATATATCAACGTACCATCACCGAAGTTTCACACGCATAGGGACAACCCGCTACCGCTTGATCAAGGAGCATCCATGGACGCATTGCCCAAACAGGTCTACATCGGGGATATTACGATCAGGGACGGCTTTCAGCACGAGGAACGGTACGTATCCCTCGAGGCCAAGGTCGCCTACGCGGAGCTCCTGATACTCGCCGGGGTCAAACGCCTCGAGCTGACCAACTTCGGCAACCCCATCAACATGCCCCAGTTCAGGGACGGCCACGAATTGCTCAAGCAGGTCAGGGGCAGCCGAGTCCTCAAGAAGGCCGGGGTCGACTGGAAAGACATAGAACTGACCGTGGTCACGATACGCGAACGGGCGGTCGACCTGGCTATTAAAGCCAAAGAGGAGGGCTACGGTCCCGACCGCGTCCTTATGATGGTATCCACCGACGAGGAGCACCACTGGGCCAACTCGGGTTGCACGCTCCCCGAATACTGGAAAGAAGCCGAGCGATGCGCCAGGAAAGCCGCGGACGCGGGCATGAAGCTGAACGGTACGGTCAGCACGATCTGGGGCAGCCCGATATCCGGACCGACGAAGTACGAGGACGCGATACTGTTCGCCAGACGCTGGCTCGACATCGGCGCGAGCGACGTCGAGCACGCCGACCACGACGGCTCGTCGACGCCCGACGAGGTATACGCGTATTATTCGATGCTGCTCGACGCGATTCCCGACCCGATGAAGCATATCGTCCACTTCCATACGACCAGGGGCTGGGGCCTTGCCAACGTATACTCAGCGCTCAGGGCGGGCATGGTCTGCTTCGAGGGCACCATCGGGGGCATAGGCGGACAGCCGGCCAACTTCCTTGATGACTGCCCCGTCGCCGGTACCGGCGATTATTACTACCGCAACCCCAACGGCGTAGGCCTCGTCTCGACGGAGGATATGGTCCTGATGATGGAAGAGATGGGCATACATACGGGGATCGACGTCGGCCGCCTCATCAAGGTCGGAACCATGATGGAGAAGACCCTGGGCCGGAGGCTGAGGTCCGAGGCCATAATGGCCGGACCCATTCCAAAAGAACCAAACGAGAACTACAAGCGCCAGGGGTTGGCGGAACGCAAGGCCGGGCTCGGCGAGGCCGAAGGCCAGCGATTCCCCGACGCGGCCACAGAAATGAAGGAGCCGTAAGCCATGCCCGGACCACTGTGCGGATTCCGCGTGATCGATTTGACCCGGGTACTGGCCGGGCCGTTCTGTACCATGCTGCTCGGCGACCTGGGCGCCGAGATCATAAAGGTGGAGGAGCCCAGCTCAGGCGACGATACCAGGGGTTATCCACCCTTCGACAAGGGCTTCTCCGCGTACTTCGCCAACCTCAACCGCAACAAGAAGAGCGTTGCCCTCGACCTCAAGGACCCGCAAGGAAAGAAGGCTCTCTGGGATCTCATAGGCACGGCGGACGTGATAGTCGAGAACTACAAACCCGGGACCATGGCCAGGCTGGGCTTCCCATACGAGGCGGTCAAAGCGGCCAAGCCCGGGATAGTGTTCGGGTCGATATCGGGGTTCGGCCAGTACGGCCCCTACGCCGAAAGGCCGGGCTATGACATCATCGGCCAGGCAATGGGCGGGCTTATGTCGGTGACCGGCTGGCCGGATTCTCCGCCCAGCCGCTCGGGTACCGCGATAGGCGACATCCTCGCGGGGCTCAACTGCGCCATAGGCATCCTCGCCTCACTCCTGGGCCGGGAGCGCGGCGGCGGCGGCGACCACGTCGATGTCTCGCTTGTCGACTGCGCCGTCAGCGCGATGGAGACCCTGATCCAGATATACCTCGTCGAGGGACGGGTTCCCGGCCGCATCGGCAACCGCTACGAGTTCATCTACCCCTACGACACCTTCCCGGCCTCGGACGGCTGGGTCGTCATAGCCGTTGGCAATGACACGGTCTGGAGTCGGTTCTGCGACGCGATAGGACGGCAGGACCTGGCCGGCGAGCAACGCTTCGCCAGGAACGCGGACCGGGTAAAGGCACATGAAGAACTCGGGCGACTCGTTTCAGCCTGGAGCTCCA
>CAZKJA010000409.1:1183-3261 GCA_964552925.1 uncultured Treponemataceae bacterium | reverse complement strand
CACTACGAGGGATGTTATAATAAACTCGACTGTGAACATAGTATTCTCCTTCTCCAAACCAGACAGGTTCAATCAATATCGTAAAAGCAACGATAACATCAATACTTATCAGCACATTATGCAGTCACTTCAAAGTGAAGCACCCTTTTCGCGAGGGCTCCCAAGCGCTTGACTTCCACGACGGTATCTTCGCAAAAGCCCATCCTGTTGTCTCCGGCCTCGAGCTCCCCGAGCAGTTTGACCAGCTTTATAATTCTATAATCGGTACAAACACCGTTTTCCATTTTAGTATAAAAATACATCGGACGAATGTTCAGTCTTGTGACCAACGCGGTATCGCGCCCGTTCAGGCTTCCTTTCGAAATTTTGAGCCTTAGAAGGCAGTTTATTCGCGAATTCACGGTGCCCGTTTTTTCGGTGCAGGAAATCAGGTCGCCAAGAGCATAAGCGATCAGCCCGTCTTTTTTTTGTCCGGTGAATGGGTCGGTAAAGGAATACTTTTCCATGGGTTGTATTCCATGTGCATGGTTGCCGATGATCACATCAATACCGAGATTCATGACCCTGTGTGCCATGTCGATGACGTTTTGAAGCGGGTATGAGTCGAACTCAGTGCTGAAGTGCAGAGAGGCGACGACGATATCCGCGCCGCGTTCAAGCCTGGCCTTGCGGACATGCCGTTCGATCATCGAAATATCCGCGCCGGGCTTGTTCAGCCTGACATAATTGACCAGATACTCTTTGCCTTCGGGAAGCGCATGCTTGTTGAGCGCATACGTGTAGGAAAGAAAAGCGATTCTAACGCCGTTTTTCTCGACGACCGGGAAGTTCTCGCGTTCTTCCTCGGAAGCCGCGGTACCGACATGATGGCATCCTTTATTATCAAGGAATGCAAGCGTCTCAAGAAGGCCGTCTGGTCCCATGTCCAGCGAATGGTTGTTCGCCGTTGAAAACAGGTTGATGCCCTTGCCGCTCTGGTGAACCATATCGAACATTTCCGTGGAATTGTTAAGGGCAATCTCTTTGAGCATGGAATTCGGCAAGAACGTCGCAGGCTTGGAGGGGACGACCGGCGTTTCGAGATTGGCGCAACAGATATCGGCGTCGAACAGGAAATCCCGTGCCTCATCCCAGAATCCATGGGTATTTCCGGGATTCGCGTCCCGTGACGAGAGCATATCTCCGCCGGCGGAAAGGGTCATACACGAGTCTTCCCTGAATCCTGGCGGAGGCGGGAAATCGAAGTTCTGGTTTTTAAAGTATTCCTCTATCCGTTTTCCTTTTTCCGCGCGTTCCATAGGATGGCAGTACATTTTATAAGCGAACCAGATTTTTTCCTTGAATGACATGGACATGGCGTTTTCTTCGCATTGTATCGGGTACTGAAATTCTTTCTTATATATCCTCGCACACAAATTAACGAAAACTTTCAGCAGATCCGGCATCATTGTCCATCCTGTGAAAGAATCGAATCCAGAGCCGCTTCGACTTTGGGAAAGGTTTTAACCTCCGGTTTTTCTATAAAAGTATCACCCGCCATGACCATATGTACTTTAGACAACGCGGTCAAATCTTCGAGCGGGTTCTTTTCGACGACGATAAGGTCGGCTGATTTACCTTTTTCCAGGGTTCCTGCGATGGTGTCGATGCCCAGGATCTCGGCGTTTACGCGCGTCGCGTTGATGATCGCCTGCATGGGAGAAAGCCCGGCATATTTTACCAACAATACAAGTTCACGCCACGTTCCATAATGCGTGGTGAACGGAGTCGACGCGTCCGTTCCGACACCGACCTTTATTCCCGCTGCCGTAGCGCGTTGTATCCCTTCAATCATGCCCTTATAGACGACTTCGCTGTTTTTAATATTCACTTGTTTCATGTATGTAAGCAACGAATCCAGATTCCCTATAGAGAACGCCGGGCTCAAGGTCGGGATCAAACAGGAGTAACCGTTCAAGGCTTTCGGATTATGCAGAAACAGCTCCACCAGCTCGTCGTCAAGGGGCGCGCCGTGCTCTATCGTATCGACGCCCGCCGAAAGGGCGAGCCGTATGCCCTCAGCGCTCTGGGCATGCGAA
>CAZKJA010000409.1:0-1173 GCA_964552925.1 uncultured Treponemataceae bacterium | reverse complement strand
GACCTGCAGCCCAGCCTTATGCGCCTCTTCGCACGCCGCGCTTATCTCTTCTGGCGTCATCTCCAGGCGCCCGGCCTCGCCCAGCTTCCTCGCGTCGGTCACTCCGCCCGTGGAACAGATTTTTATCAGGTCAGGCTGATGGTGGATGATTTTGCGTACATTCTTCCTTACCTCCCACGGGGAATCCGAGATCAGCCCGAAAGCCTGTCCGTGGCCGCCGGTCGGAGTAATGACGGGACCGGAGACCAAAAGCCTCGGCCCCGTCAGTTTACCGCTTGCGATCATGTCCCTGAGCTTGATATCAAGGTATAAAAGATCACCGACGCATCTGCTTGTCGTAACACCAGAGTTGATTTCGGCCGCGACGTTTTTTTTCATCATTCCTTCAAGTATCCTGCGGCCAAGGCCGGTATGCATGAACTTCAGCGCTCTGTCCTGCAATTTGCCTGCCGCGCTTAGTTTCATCGGCTTGCCGCTCAGAGCCAGATGCACATGCGCGTTGATGAGGCCGGGCATGACATATTTTCCACCCAAGTCGATTGACCTGAAATCCGTTGGCACTTTGATGGTACCGGATTTACCTATCCCGGCGATCCTTCCGCCGCCGACAAGTATCGTCATATCGGGGAGCACCGAGGCGTTTACCCCGTCCAGTACATTGCAGTTCAAGAAAGCGAAATTGGACATACACGCACCTCCTGGTTATTTTTCCACACGTTGGATTTTGTATAGTATACGGGCAGAAATCAGCGCAATGATTATGCCGACAGGGACAAGGATTCCCATGGAGCTGTAGAGTGAGGGCACAGCGGCGAAGAGCGCGATCATGAAGGCAAGTGGGGCGATGGCGACCTTGGGATTATTAGATATCACCATGAGCGCGTAGCCTCCGAAAAGCGCTGGAAGGAGATTGTTGAAAGCGGGCTTCAGCAGATCGGATTGTAGATAACTCTGGATGTCCGTCACGATAAACAACAGCAGGAACAGCGATATTACAAGCGTCGTGACGATGGACGATACACCTATCGCTATGGTGGAAATGACCTCTCCCTTATCCGAGCCCGGCTCAGCCCCGACCAGTTTCATCGCGTTCAGTGCGCACGGCATTTTAAGGTTGCCCACGTTGCCTGTTATATACGTGAGGTACGAACCTCCCGTGCCAAGCATTGGAAT
>CAZKJA010000408.1:0-3285 GCA_964552925.1 uncultured Treponemataceae bacterium | reverse complement strand
TAACCCAGGCATCCGCTGGACAGGCTCCTGACGTGGCCCGCGTTACCGAACCGTACAGATTCTTCGATTATGCACTGGATCTGCGACCTTACGTCTCTTCGGGGTTTGGCGCTCAGTTCCTCGCCGGTCCCATGAAAATGGTGACGACCTCTGGTGGCGCTCTCATTGGTTTTCCCCATGATCTGACCATGAACGGCCCCTTCATCAACGTGTCCCTGTTCAAGAAGGCGGGAATCGCCGTTCCCACTGGCAATGTGACCTGGGAAACCTGGTTCGATCTTGCCGGCAAGGTACAGAAGGCCACCGGCGTTCCCTTTGCGGTCGCGGTCGACAGGAGCGGTCACCGCCTTGATGGATTCATCCAGTCGTTTGGCGGAAGCTATTTCACCCCCGACGGAAAGAGCCTGAACCTTGGTTCTGCCCAGACCACGAACGCCCTCAAGTACTTCGTGCAGCTTCACAAGGACGGCGTGATGCCTCTTGAGATCTGGGCGGGCGGCAGCGGCTACGTCGGAGCCAACCAGCAGTTCGTCAACGGTCAGCTTGTCATGTACCTGAGTGGAAACTGGCAGGTGGCGCAGTTTGCCTCTACCATCGGGGACAAATTCGAATGGACCGCGGTCCCCAACGGCGTCAATGTGCAGGGTGGCGGCATGCCGGGCGGCAAGTATGTCATGGCTTTCAAGGGTAAGGCCGATCCCAAAGCCGTAGGAAAGTTCATGGAGTTCCTCTCCAGCAAGGACAGCATCACCAAGTACGCTTCTACTGCGATGTTCCTGCCCGCCCGTAACGATTTGATAGCGTCAGGCATCCAGTACCCGGTACGGACCGATGTGATGAATGTTTTTTCGGCCGGGCTTGGTAAACTACCGGCGACCGCGTTTTCGGATAACTATCATCTGAAGTTCGGCCCGGTCGCCAATGTCGTACGCGATCGCGTCACCCAGGCCATCACCGGGGAGATATCCTTCGACGAAGCGATGATCCGGATGCAGAGAGAAGCCTCCGAGCTGATGAAATAAGGTTCCAGCGATTGCGCGAAGGCTGGGGGAAGCGAACCCCCAGCTTTTTCTTTGTTTTTCCAAGGAGGCGGTATGATTCTTGCCAGAAGAAAGCCCATGCAGATTGCGCCTTATCTATTTTTGGCGCCAAATATTGTCATATTCACATTGTTCATCGTCATACCCGCCTTCGCCAATTTTTATATGAGCATGTTCAAGACTTCTCCGGTCGCTCCGCCCGTATTCGTGGGGCTCCAGAATTTCCGTTACATCTTTACCGTCGACGACCTGTTCAAGCGATCCTTGCAGAACCTTGCGAAGTTCATGGTGTTTGATGTGGCGTCCATCGTGGTGCTGTCGGTCCTGATAGGTGTCCTTCTCAACCAGTCCATCCGCGGGAAAAGCTTTTTCCGGAGCGCTTTCTTCTTCCCCGTGCTTCTGTCCCCGGTCGTAGTCGCCCTGGTGTGGGGCTGGATACTGAACAGCCGTTTCGGCTTGCTGAATGCCATGCTCGTTAAGGTCGGCCTGAAAGGCCTGCCTTGGCTCCTGCGGGCTGACCTTGCCCGGGTCTGGACGGTGATCGTCCACGTATGGGCGACTGTCGGGTTCTTCGCGATAATAATCCTTGCCGGCCTGCAGTCGATTCCCGTGAGCCTGTACGAAGCCGCCGAGGTCGACGGTTCTACGCCCGCGCAGAATTTCCTGTATATAACCTTGCCCATGTTGGCCCCATCGATCGCAACAGTGTCGATCCTGAGCATGATCAGGGCCTTCGAGATATTCGACCATGTGTACATCCTCACCGGAGGCGGACCTGGAACCGCGACCATGATGGTCGTCCAGTATATATACCGGGCGGCCTTCGAGCTTGACCAACAGGGGCGGGCCGCCGCGGCATCGCTGGTGCTGTTCGTGATACTACTGTCGCTCGCGCTGGTCCAGTACATCATCGGACGACGAAAGGAGGCGGTGTAACCATGGCAAGAAAAGCTTCCATACCCTCCCTTGTCGCGAGCTATTCGCTGCTGATCCTTGGATCCCTGCTCATGTTCATGCCGGTTTTCTGGATAGTCATGTCTTCATTCAAGAACCTGGGTGAGATATATTTGTCGCCCCCTACCTTTTTCCCGAAAAAATGGATTTTTACCAACTACTCCGAAGCCATATCGCAGTTTCCCTTCCTGCGCTACCTGTGGAACAGTATTTACGTGACAGTGACTGCCACGGTCCTTACCCTGCTTATCAACTCGATGGCCGCCTTCGCCCTCAGCAAGTATAAATTCCCCGGCAGGGATGTGATTTTTGTCCTGATGCTCGCTACGCTGATGGTGCCCGTCAGGGTAATCATGCTGCCGGTATACATGATGATAGCCAAGCTCGGGATGGCCAATACGCTGGCCGGGATCATCATCCCGCCGTCCGCGACCCCGACCGGGGTGTTCATCCTCAGGCAGTACATGCTCACGATTCCCGATGAGCTGATAGACGCCGCGAAAATCGACGGCGCCGGACACTTCCAGATATATTCCCGGATAATCATGCCGCTCACCACGCCGGCCCTGGCGGTGCTGACCGTATTCTCGGTCATGTGGCGGTGGAACGATTTCCTCTGGCCCCTCATCGTCATCAACCAGGAAAAACTATTCACTTTACAGCTGGCTCTGGCACGGTTCCGGGGCGAACTGGTCACCGACTGGAACTACGTGCTTTCGATGACCGTGCTCAGCATCCTGCCGATCGCCTTCGTCTTCGTGTTCATGCAGCGATACTTGGTCCGGGGCATAGCCTCGACCGGTCTCAAAGGATAGAAAGGAATCGTAGCACCGTGAGATCGACAAGCCCTGTTCCGTTTCGCAGTCTTGAGACCCAGGATGGCATTCTCTGCGCAGGTACGGGAAAATCCAGGTTGCGCATCAGGTTTCTGGAAGATTATCTGGTCCGCGTCAGCTTTCTTCCGGATGGCGCCTGGCGGCTTGACAGGACCTGGATGATCCAGGGAACGCGGTCTGATTCCCGGGATCCTGTACCCAGGGAAGGCAGGAGCCGGGACGATGTTTCGGCGTTCTCGTGTCCGGAGACAAACGTCATTGCGACAGGCGATTGCATATCCATCCGGGGTACCGATCTGGCGCTTGCCCTGGACACTAACATGGGCTGCCTGTCATGGGAGAGCCTGGACGGCAGGGTATTCGCGCGCGACGTGCCCGAACGGGCGTATGTATACGACAGCATGGGCACCAAGGTTTTTCATTACCTGGAGCGTCGCCCGGACGAATACTACTAC
>CAZKJA010000407.1:0-3305 GCA_964552925.1 uncultured Treponemataceae bacterium | reverse complement strand
CATCTTTTTCATCTTGCAAATCGCTTGAAAATAAGCAATGCTACAACCATCATTGATGACAAATAATCGAGGTGCCATGCGTGGACGAGCACTACTTGCATTCCTACTCGTTGCTTCGCTAGCCGGGACCTTTGCGGATGTTCGAACAGCGGGTATCGATTTCATCATCCTTATGGATACCTCGTTGTCGATGGCGGGGTCGATCGAGGACGCGAAACGATACGCCGCCGGTGAAATAGTCGGCAGGCTTGTCGAACAGGGCGATTGGGTAGCGCTCGTGCGATTTTACGGCAAGAGCGAGACCGTCTGGAAAGGCGAAGTCAATTCCAGCCCGGACATGGCAGCCATGGTTCGAAGCTTGCACCTGCTAAAAGCCGATGGAAGATTCACGGACATTGGCTTGGCGCTCGATTTCGTGGATTCCCTGATCCTCGAGAGAGGCCATCCGGAACGCCATAAATACATACTCCTCCTCACCGACGAACGGCAGGAAGCGCCGAAGGATACGAAATACTATTCACAAGACTACACGATCGCCCACCCCCTGCTCGAATACGTCAAACGGGTGGACATGGGTGGCTTCAGGCTGATCACCGTCGGATACGGCTTGGCGGCAAGGATCGAAGGAAGTGCCCGGGCTCTCGTCACCACGCTGGAATCCCCTCCGGAGCCCCGGGAGGTTCCGCTTGCCGGCTCCGATGGCGCGAATGAGGCGCCAGGCGGGGTGAGCGCCCCTGACGGCGCGAGAGGCAAGGATGTCGCCACGAGTCGAGACGTCATGAAAACCGGCGTATTTGGCATACCTCTCCTGGTGTTCGCCGCGGCCCTCGCGGCACTGACGCTCGCCATCGTCCTTGTCATCCTCATGACAGCGCGACGACGGCGTCACGACAAGGATGGAAAACTCAAAGATACGGCGGAGACTGATTGATGACTATATCCGAGATGGCTGTTTTTTTGTCCCACGGTGATAATTATATCGTAACGTCCCACGAATCGCCCGATGCCGACGGACTCGGGGCCGAGTATGCGCTATCGCTGGCCCTCTCCTCGATGGGCAAAAGAACACGCGTCGTCAATGCCGAACGGCATTCTGACTCGTACGACTTCATCGACAAGAACAAAATAATAGAATGGTATCCCGAGGCGAGGCTAGACGAATCCACCCTGTCGACATCGACAGTTATCCTCATGGACACGAACGATATTCAATATACCGGCGCGATAGCGGAGGCGATAATATCCAAGGCTGCGGACATAGTGGTCATCGACCACCATGAAGCCAAGCATATGGAAATCGAGAAACTGTGCCTCATCCCTTCATTTTCATCGACGTGCGAGATGACCTACAGGATACTATCGGAGATGGGGCTGGCAATTAGCGCCGATATGGCGACCGCCCTGTTCGCCGGTATGGTTTTCGATACCGGTTCCTTCGCGTATTCCAAGACGAGCGCCGCTACGTTCGAAGTAGCGCTTGAACTAGTCAAGCGTGGAGCGAACCCTACGTTTGTCCATGCAGCCTTGTACGAGTCGGCATCCACCGGCGTGTTGCTGCTCCGCAAGGAGATACTTTCAACGCTGGAATTATTCGCCGGGGACAAGGTTGCCGTCCAGACGATGACGGCGGACGTACTGTCGAGGACCGGGTCTTCCTACCAGGATGCGGAAGGATTGATAAACGTTCCCCTCCAGGCAGCCGCCATCGAGGTCTCGATTTTTTTCAAGGAAAATGAAGAAGGAACGCTGCGGTGCTCGATGCGTTCCAAAGGCCGCATCAATGTGGCGAGCATTGCCCAGAATTTCGGTGGCGGAGGACACAAAAGCGCCGCCGGTTTCAAGTCACCCAAGGCGCTTGGCCAGATCAAGTCCGCCGTACTCGAGTTGGTGACCGCAGAGCTTTCAAATTCCTGAACGGATGATCAATGGTAAAAAAACTTCTGCAATCCTTTTTCTTCATCTCGATTTTTACGGTACTCGCGGCGACCGCGTATTTTTTTTTCGTATCCCGCGGCAATGCCACGGTCGATGAACCGGTACGCCTCCGTGCTCTGGAAGCGGGTTCGGACAACAAGGCGGTCGGCGAGGTAAAGGAGCCTGGTTCCGACATCAGGGCCACGAGCGCCATCCCTCTGGAGCAATCCGAGACCTTGCTTGACCTGTATTCGTACAACCTGGATTTTGACGACGAGGACGAACAGGTCCTTGTGATACGGGACTCGAACGACAGCACGGGCAGGATGAGGATAGTCATAGCCGATTATTCGCCGTATACGAAGCGTTGGTCCAGGTCGTGGAGCGGAGACACGCTCGTAACCAAGGTCAAGACCTTCCAGGTCAATGTGAGCGACCTGATCGGGGACCACAACCTCAACATCGTTTGCACCGGCATGAACGATTCCAACGACCAAACGATGACGATCTACTGGAAATCGCAGGAAGCCGGCGCATACCAGGGACCGTCCTTCATCAAGGTGTTCGAACAAGCGGGTAATGCCGTGGTTATCGAAGAGACCGAACGGCCTGAAAGCTACAAGCTTGGGCAATCCAACGCCGGCAGCTGGCCTATTTCGGTGTGGAGGGTCGACAGCGACTCTGGCAACTACATGGATCAGCTTAAAGAGTCCTGGCAGTGGAGCTTCGCCGCGAGGAGCTACGCCATCGTCGCGACGGAGAGGATTCCCGGCGCCAACATCGCCCGCAAAATGGCAGAATCCATCCTCGACGGGAACGAGGCTACATTCAAGTCATTCCTCGACGGTACCTGGTACAAGGAATCCAACGATCCCTTGTCGCCGAACGCGCTTTTCATAACATTCCAGTCACGCGATGCCTCGGTGATGTTCTCCGGAGACGGTCTCATAGAAGTATTTGAATGGGAAAACTCCAATCCGACGAGGTACGGTTTGTATATCGCCTCGAGGAACCAGTCGGTCCGCAACCTTCGCCGGCTCATGGATATCGAGTTGGCCTCGACGGATTCCGTCAACGTAAGGGTGTTCCAGGACTACAGGATCAAGGCGGATATCGCGGGCACCTGGGATGGCAGATACAGGCGACTGAGTTCCGAGATGGCCAAGGCCTTCAAGCGTACACCTGCGATGGCAGAGGTGGCCGCCATCGATTTACGCGGAGAATTCGCGAGCGCCGATGGCAGCCGGCTGCTTTTCATCGACAGCAACTACAGCCTTGCCTCAGGCGACATGACAGAAAGCGGCACTTGGACCATCTACAAACTTGGAAACACAGCCATATTGGATTTACGCGTCGATTCCGCCCCGAACGGTTCGGCCGGCAGGCGTTCG
>CAZKJA010000406.1:0-3312 GCA_964552925.1 uncultured Treponemataceae bacterium | reverse complement strand
ATAATATTGACGGTACCGTGAAGAACGAAAAAACAAAGGTTCTAGTGATAGTGGAAGACGGCCGCGAGATTCTCGAATCGATGGCCAAGGAAGCGAAGACGTACCTTGATGACAATGCCGCCGTCAAGGTCCGTACCGCCACCGAGGTCGCTATCGCGGATATTCTCGCCGCCGACGCGTATGCGTTCGGGGTAGACAATGCAGGTGCCTTGGCGTGGACCGAGCTTCGCCGCATCCTCCAGGGGATAAACCTCGCCGGACGCAAGGCGCTTTTCTTCAGCGGGAAATCCGGCGGCGCCGACGCGCTCAAGAAGGCGTTCGAACCGGCGGAGCTTTCCGTCATACATCCAGTACAGATTGCGGCCAAGGATGACGGCAAGGGCTCCTGGGCTTCGGTTCTCATCGCCAAGAGCTGATCCAGAGCGAACGACAAACCATCGACCATCGAGGTGACAATGCCCACCGGTTTCAATCTGGACGACGCGATCAGGAAAGTACCTGATTTTCCAAAGCCCGGGATCCTTTTCTACGATATTACAAGTATCCTCACCAATCCCGACGCCTTCAAGTACTGCGTCGATTCGATGCTTCGCCTGTACAAGAGCTCCCGCATCGACGCGATAGCGGCGGTTGAATCCAGGGGCTTCCTTTTCGCCGCGCCGATGGCGGACAGGCTCGGCCTCCCGCTCATCCTTGTTAGAAAAAAAGGCAAATTGCCCGGCAAGACCCTTTCAAAAAAATACAGCCTCGAATACGGCACCGCGGAGATAGAGATCCACGAGGCCGACATCCCCAAGGGCGGCAAGATACTGATAGTCGATGACCTTATAGCGACCGGCGGCACGCTACGCGCCACGGCCGACATCCTCATCCAGGGAGGGGCGGAACCGGTAGGCATCTTCGGCGTCGTGGGCCTACCCTTCCTCCACTACGATTCCACCCTCGCGGGGCTGGAAGTACGCACCCTCATCGAGTATTTCGGAGAATAAGGAGAGCCCCATGGCTTTGTCCCTCGCAAAGAACAACGCTTGGTCGGCCAGGCGCGGCCCGGTTGTGCTCGTCATAATGGACGGTGTCGGCTACGGGAAGCATGCGGAAGGCGATGCCGTCGCCGACGCCGACATGAGGCACTTCAGGTCGATGGAGAAATCCTGCCCGGCGACAAGGCTCAAGGCCCACGGTACCGCCGTAGGCCTGCCCTCCGACGAGGACATGGGCAACAGCGAGGTTGGCCACAACGCCATAGGCTGCGGCCGAGTGTTCGCCCAGGGCGCCAAGCTCGTCTCCGCGTCTATCGCGACCGGCGAGATGTTCTCTGGAAGAAACTCGTGTCGAGCGTAAAGGCGGGTCCGGGCCGCGCGCTCCACTTCATTGGCCTCTTCTCGGACGGCAACGTGCATTCGCACCTCGACCACCTCGAGGCGATGTGCGCCAAGGCGAAGGCGGACGGTGTAGCGCGCGTACGCGTTCACATCCTGCTCGACGGTCGCGACGTCGGTGAGCAGAGCGCCCTCGACTATGTGGACCGCTTCGAGGCATTCGCCTCCGGCCTATCCGACGGCGGCTTCGATTGCAGGATAGCCTCCGGCGGCGGGCGCCAGTACATCACGATGGACCGCTATGGAGCCGACTGGTCCATGGTCGACCGCGGCTGGAAAACCCACGTCCTCGGGCTCGGCGCGCGGTTTCCTGGCGCCAGGGCGGCCATCGAGCACTACCGCACCGAGAACCCGGCTTTGATCGACCAGGATATGCACGAGTTCGTCATCGAAGAAAAAGGAACCCCGATAGGCACAATAAACGACGGAGATTCAGTCGTTTATTTCAATTTCCGCGGCGACCGCGCTCTGGAGACATGCGCCGCCTTCGAAAACGACGACTTCGACAAGTTCGACCGCGAGAGGCGGCCCAAAGTCGAGTTCGCCGGGATGATGGAATACGACGGCGACATACACGTGCCGACGAACTACCTCGTGACGCCTCCCGCGATAGACCGGACCGTCGGTGAATACCTAGCCGGTTCCGGCGTTCCGATGCTGGCGATCTCCGAGACCCAGAAATTCGGCCACGTCACCTATTTTTTCAACGGCAACCGCACCGGCAAATTCGACGAAGCGCTCGAGGACTACGTCGAGATAAAGAGCGACCTCGTGCCGTTCGAGCAACGCCCCTGGATGAAGACCGCAGAGATCACAGACGCCGTGATAAAGGCAATCGAAGGCGGCACATACCGCTTCATCCGACTCAACTACCCCAACGGCGACATGGTCGGCCATACCGGCGTGTACCAGGCTGTCGTTTGCGGGCTCGAGGCGATGGATCTCCAGCTCGGACGCCTCAGGAAGGCCGTCACCAAGGCGGGCGGCGTGCTCATCCTGACGGCCGACCACGGCAACTCCGACGACATGTACGAGCACGACAAGAAATCAGGCGCCGTGACTATAAAAGCAGACGGCGAGCCCCGCGCCAAGACCAGCCATTCGCTCAATCCCGTACCGTGCGTAATCTTCGACCCCGAGAGCAAGGGCGAGTACCTTCCAAAGCTCCGCGAGGGCCTGGGCATCAGTTCCCTCACGGCCACCTGCATCGACCTCCTGGGCTTCGTCCCTCCGGAAGGCTACGATCCTTCGGTCCTCGTCATGGCCAAGTAGACGGCGACGATGACCGAGATCGAGCTCAAGGCAAGTATCGACGACCCCGTGGCCGTCGAGCGGCGGGTCGCCTCGTTCGCCTCCTGCCAGCGCGCATTCGACAAGAGCGACGAATACTGGCACGGCCGAGACTGGCGCGAAGCGAGGGGCACCAAGGGATTCAGGCTGCGCAGGGACAACGGCAAAGCCGTCGTCACGTTCAAGCGGAAAACGTACGTCGAGGGCATGGAAGTCAATGACGAGACCGAGTTCGAAGTATCCGATCCCGAATCCTTCAACGCGTTTGTAGAGCGGCTCGGATGCGAAAGGTACTACAGCAAGCGAAAGCGCGGCACCGCGTACGGGCACGACGATTGCACAATCGAGCTTGTGTCAGTGGAAGGACTCGGTTCGTTCATCGAGATCGAGTGCCTTATCGAAGGCGACGATCCCGTACACGTAAGCGAGGCCAAAGCCAAGGTGCGGTCGATCCTCGTCAGGGCGGGCGTACCCGAAAGCCGGATAGAGGGACGCGGTTATTCCGAATTGATCCTCGGCGACTCGAATTGATCAAGTCTCGAGGCTGACAGGTTCCACAAAGCGCATGGAGGCGGTCTCGGGTTCCGGATAGGCGCCACGGTAGGCAGCCGGCAGCAACAGCGACAGGCTGTTCATCACCGAT
>CAZKJA010000405.1:0-3367 GCA_964552925.1 uncultured Treponemataceae bacterium | reverse complement strand
ACCTGCTTGACGATGTTGACTATGCCCGCGTGGCTGCAACCGGTCATCACCAGCGGCGCATGACCTTTGACCCGGGCTACTATCGAGAGATCGTCGGGCATGCCGTCGGGCACGACTTTGCCGTCTTCGATCGTCGCCAGGCCACCGATGCCCACCTCTTCGTAATCGGTCTGCCGCCTGACCTCGCCGGTCGTGAACAGGCCAGGCATCAGTTCGAGCGGATCGGTGCTTAGGTACAGTTCGGCGCCGGCGGCCCTGAGCTTGTCCTCTGAATCGCCTGACATTACGCCGACGTGCCGGAGGAAGGGCGAGGTGATGAAGTTGAGCCTGAACATCGCCGGGTGGGCGATGACCGGCAGGTCTTTCTTCCCCGTCGCCGCGACTATCTCGGCGAGGCCCTGCGTGTGGTCGTAATGGCAGTGTGTTATCACTATCGCGTCGATGCACGAGGGGTCGATCCCCATTGTCCTGAAGTTGTACAGGAGGCCCGTCGGGTTCTGGCCAACGTCCATGAGGATGTGTTTCGTCACCCCGCCGCCTGAGGCCCGTATCAGCAGGGAAATACCGTGCTGGCCCAGGTACGGGCTTTCGTACATCACTGAATCCTCGGCGGCGACGATGATTTCCAGCTCGTCGAGCTGGCCTTTGGGATTCGGATCCTTCGCTTCGCCCATACGTGCTCCTTCTCCCTTTTTGAGTTCTCCGGCACCTGGTCCGCGCATACGCCGGATTGCCGCCGGAACGCCGATATATTGGCATAAGCTCAATACGCTGTCAATGTAAACCGATCTTGCCATCGGCTTTCGTAACAGGTATCTTCCATTCCAATGTACAGCACAGACTATTGGGACGACGCTTCGACGGCGCTCAGGGCGCGCGATCCGCTCCTCGGAGGTTTGATCGAGCGGCATCGCGGCGCCAGGCTTTCGGGGAGCGGTGACGCGTTCACGACGCTGGCGAACGCCATCGTCGGGCAGCAGATTTCCGTAGCGGCGGCGACGGGAATATGGGGACGCGTTTCCATCCGCTTCCCCGGCTTGCGGCCCGAAGACTTCGCCGGGGCCGATATCGAGACGCTCCGTTCGTGCGGCCTGTCGGGGCGGAAGGCCGAGTACCTGAAAGGGATAGCCGAGGCCTTCCTGAGGGAGGACTATTCCCCTCGAAGCTTCGACACACTCGGCGACGACGAAGTCCGCGCGCGCCTGTGCGCTCTCAGGGGCATCGGACCGTGGACGGCCGAGATGTTCCTCATCTTCCACCTGCACCGACCCGACGTACTGCCGCTGGGCGACATCGGTCTGCACCGGGCGGCGCGCGCTCTGTACGGCTGGCCGGAGGGAGAGAATTCCGCGGTGACGATCGGCCGGCTATCGGAAATCGGGGAATCATGGAAGCCCTGGAGGACGGTGGCTGCGTGGTACCTGTGGCGCGACCTTGACGTCGAGCCGGTGGTGTATTGATACGGAGCCGGACTTTGGCCATAATGTGCGTATGCGTTCCAGTGCACTGTTGATCGGCTTGATACTCTCCGCAGTCGTCGCGTCAGGCCAGCAAACGGACCCAGCAACGGTCCCGGCCGTGCCACCCGTTACCCAGGCCGCCCCCGCGGCGCCCTCGCGGGCGGATGCCCTGCTCCTGTACAACCAGGGACGGGCCATGGAGGCCTCCGGCAAAAAAACCGAGGCCGTGGCCAAGTACCGCGAATCCGTCGGCGTCTGCGATCGCGAGCTTGCCGTCGACCCGACGCGGATGGACGCGTATACGGTGAAATGCTGGAGCCTCTTCCGCTTGGAACGCTTCAAGGAAGTGGTGGACGTCGGCAGCGCCGGGCTCAAGGTCAAATTCGACGCGCGCATCGTAGAGGTGATGGGCGAGTCGTATTTCCACCTCGGCAACGACGCGAACGCGATCCGCAACCTGCAACGCTATCTGGACAACGTCGGCGAGTACGCGGACCGCGTGCCGTCGGCATATTTCTACATGGCCGAAAGTTACCTGCGCCAGAAACGGTTCGACCACGCCGACATAGCCTACAGCCTCGCGGTGTACCGCGAGCCCAATATCGCCCGCTGGTGGTATAGGTACGCTATGACCGTCGAGACGCTCGGCGAGCCGAAGCGCGCTTTCGAGCTCTATTCCCGCGCCCTCAAGCTGAGCCCCGGCATGAGCGAAGCCGTACAGGGGCAGGCGCGTGTCAAGGCGAGGATGTAGCGATCCCCGCCGGGTGCCCGGGTGCCCGGGTGCCCGGAAGCGTCTACATAAGGCTGACCGGATCGGGATCGATCTCGAGGTAGACCGATCCTGACGCTTTCCAGCCCGACAAGGCGGCCGTCAGAGCGGCCCGCGCCGGAGCCGGGTTCGCCGACCTCAGGATGATCTGCCTGCGGTAATTCCCCGCCACGATACCGATTGGGCACTCCGCCGGTCCCAGCACTTCCACTTCCATCCCATCGAGTGCCTTGGCCGCCGGTATGACCGAAGCGAGCCTGCTGGCGATCTCCGAGGAGGCCTGCCTCGTCCTTTCGGCTTCCTTGGAACGGATCACGACGCGTATCAGGCGGGTATACGGCGGAAACTCCAGTTCCCGCCTCACGGCCAGCTCGTCGGCGTAGAAGCCTTCGGCATCGTGTGCCGCGGCGCGCGTCAATACGGGGCTCGTCGGCCGGTAGGTCTGCACTATCACGGTGCCGCCCTTGGCGAACCTTCCAGCCCTCCCGGCCACCTGCGTGACCAGGCCGAAGGCCCGCTCGGCGGCGCGGAAGTCCGGCAGGTTGAGCGTCGTGTCCGCCAGTATGACCCCGACGAGCCTGACGCCCGGGAAGTTGAGACCCTTGGCGACCATCTGGGTTCCCAACAGCGCGTCTATCTTGCCGTCCCGGAAATCGTCGAATGTGCGCTCGAGGACGCCCTTGCGGCTCATCGAGTCAGCGTCGACGCGGGCTATGGTCATATCGGGGAAGAGCCTCGCCGCGTCCTCCTCTATGCGTTCGGTGCCGAAGCCCGCCCAGCCGGTGTCGAGCGAGCCGCAAGAGGGGCAAGCCGACGGCGGGGCGGCCTGGTAGCCGCAGTAATGGCAGACGAGCCGGCCGCGTTCCTTGTGGAATGTCATGCCGACCGAGCAGTGCCTGCATTTGAGTTCGGCTCCGCAGGTCCTGCAACTCCAGAAGTACGAGAAGCCCCGGCGGTTGAGGAACAGTATCGACTGTCCACCCTCGCGCTTGACCTGCCGCACCGCCTCGATGAGTCGCCTGGAGAGCGCGCCTTCCTCGGCGCGCATGTCGACAAGCTCTATCGCGGGCATCTCGCCGCCGGCGAGCCGCTGGGAAAGCGTCAGCTTTTCGATGCCGCCTTCAGCCATCTGGCGCCA
>CAZKJA010000404.1:0-3384 GCA_964552925.1 uncultured Treponemataceae bacterium | reverse complement strand
GTGATTTTAATCATTTGATTTCCCCTTGCCGGAGGTCAAAACTCTCCTCCGGTCTTTTTAAATAAAGCGATTTGACTGGCATGCGCCAGCTCTTGCGTGCCCGCTGACCGGACGTTTGTACAATCGCTTCCTTGCAAGGGTTGTATGCTTCATATCGGTCTTTATGAAGAATAAATAGAATAAATGGTATATCATCCTCACGGAGGCTGGATGAAGGACATACGGTTTGAGCGTCTGGAAGCGAAACATCGGAACGGCGTAATCGAGATATTCAATCATTACGTGGAAAATTCAACGGCGGCCTATCGCGACACGAGGGTGGAGAACGGTTTCTTTGACAATTTCATCGCGCATATCGATCTATACCCGGGGTACGCCATCGTTGACAGTGATAATACTATACTGGGATTTTTTCTGCTCGAGCCATTCCTGCCGATCAGTACGTTCAAGGAAGTCGCGGAGATTACGTATTTCATCGATAAAGAAGCTACTGGATCGGGCATCGGGACGCGCGCGTTGGGCAAGTTGCAGGAAGACGCGAAAAACCTGGGAATCAGGAAATTGGTCGCGAACATCTCATCGGACAACGACAAGAGCATACGGTTTCACGTCAGGAACGGATTCGTCGAGTATGGACGATTGAAGGACGCCGGATACAAGTTCGGGAACTATTTCGATATCGTGTACATGGTTAAGGATATATGAAAGAAATGGTATGCTGAAACGTATAAGGGAAATAATTGAACCTATCGATTTCAAGGAGTATCGATGAACTTCGACATCGTAACGATGCTAAAGACAGTGCCGGCCGCGTTGATCGGATTGACTGTACACGAATTTTCGCACGCGTACGTCGCCAATAAGCTCGGCGATTCAACGGCGAAAGACCAAGGCAGGTTGACGCTGAATCCCGTGAAGCATATCGATCCCATCGGCTTTATTCTTATTGTAGTTGCCGGGTTCGGATGGGCGAAGCCGGTGCAATTCAACCCGGAAAATCTCAAGAAAAGGCATCTGTACGAAATACTGATTTCTGTCGCGGGACAGATTTCCAACCTGCTTTTGGGGATTGCACTTTTAATACTCTGCAGGCTGTTGTTCATAATTGATTTCTTTTCATCGACCGAAGCAGGATTCGGCATTTTGCAAATGCTGATACTCTGGGCCGTAATAAATTTCGGTTTGTTCGTTTTCAATTTGATCCCGATTCCGCCATTGGATGGATCGCATTTCTATACTACCTTTTTAAAAATCAAGAATCCTGATCTTTACGCCAAGGTGTACAAGTACGGGACCTGGGCATTACTGCTCATCATACTTGCAGAAAACAGATTGGGTGTGACGATTCTTCCCATTACGCCGATAATCAACGCGATTACTAAAACAATAATTTCAATTTTGCATTTTAACTGATGGCGAAGCCGTAGCGTACACCATGAACACTACAATGTTGGACCTGCTGGAAAGAGATGAAATTGACTCCGGAGAATTCTCGAATTTTGACTATTCGAATGCCGTAATAATCAACAAGGAAATTTCATTCACTACCTTCAAGAATTGCAATTTCAGCGATGCTAAGATGAAAGAAGCAAAATTCATTAACTGTCAAATCGAGGAATCTTATTTTCAAAATACGTATTTGTGCGGATCGGATTTTCAAAAGACGCGGTTCAAGGAAACGCTTTTCAGTAAATGCGATTTGAGAAAATCCAACTTTGAAAATTCAACGGGGTATTCTATAGATCCAAGAGAGAACAGGATTGAAAAATGTACGTTCACCGTTCCCGATGTACTGGGATTGCTGAACTGCTTTGATATACATATAAAATAACAATTAATGAAACCTGAAGCAGCGGAGTCATATCAGCGCTTGCGATATCACGCTATGCACAGCAAGAACACTCCGACCACCGCGACGACCGAGCCCGCGATTTCGCCCAGCGTGACTTTTTCCTTGAAGACGATGACCGACGGGGCGATGACGAGTACCGGGGTGATCGACATGATGGCCGACGCAATGCCAATGTTACCCGACTGGACGGCAAGAAGGCTCAGGCTGACGCCGAGGAAGGGGCCGAAGAACGCTCCCGCGGTAAGACTTATGATCGCCTTTTTATCCTTGAGGCTCGAGAATACTTCCTTCCATTTTCGTGAAAAGCCGATGATGACGGCGAAGCCTATGATACCCGCGATGACGCGTATCTGCGTTCCCGCGAAGGGATCCATCGCTTCGAGTCCCGCGCCAGCGCCCAGCTTGCCCAGCACGAGTCCTCCCGCCTGACCCGCCGTCGCTCCGATGGCGAGGAGCAGTCCGCGCGTGCGGTGCTTCGGTCTCGGCTGCGCGAAAGCGTCGCCGCTTCCCTGCCCGCGCTTTCCGAGCACGACGAAGGCGATGCCCGCAAGCGTGAGCGCCATGCCACCGATGCCGATGGGCGTGAGCCGTTCGCCGAACGCGGCGAGGCCGAGCAACGACGTGAATATCGGGGCGGTCGCGTACACGAGCAGGGAAAGGCGCGCGCCGATGTCGACGTAGGCCTGAAAGAGGCAGAGGTCCCCGAGGACGAAGCCGACGAAGCCCGAGGCTAAAAGCCACAGCCATGCCGAAAGCGGCGCGTCAAGCGGGATGAAGCTGCCGCGCGCGATCAGGCAATAGATACCGAGAAAAGCGAAGGCCAGCACCAAGCGCAACAGGTTGAGGACAAGCGAGCCGATGCGCTTTGCCGCGTATTCAAACGCGATGGAAGTGAGTGTCCAGGCGAATGCGGTCGCAAGCGCCGCGAGTGTGCTGATATTCATGATGCCGCCCAGTATCCCGGATTGTATGCGCTTAGTATACCTGATTTTGCCGAATGTCTACCCAGTCAGTGGTTGTTGGAAGTAAACACATCCGGTGTTCAGCCGGGTTGTTGGTACCAATAAGCTACCGACGAGAAGTTCGCCGCTACTTCGTCAAACTCGCCATGATGGACTGTGATCCGGATGGACTTCTGAAACGGGATACCTTCCGGATGAAAGCGATACTGGCTGAGTCGTTGGGGTCTCCGCCCGGCAAGCAGCGCCATGCCCACCAGCCCGAATCGGCTCAGGGTTTTGACGGTCAATCCATGATAGGGGGCGCAAAACTCGGTTCGGTGGCGATATTTGGTCTTCATGTAATACCACGCGCTCTGGTAATAATCTTCCAATCCTGTATATTCCAGGCTTTGCTCGGCTTCACCATCCACCCAAATTTTGGTATTGCCTTCCAGAAAGTAAAAACCGGACTTTTTATCCGCTCCCTCGGTGTTGAGCACCACGCCCACGTAATGACCGGAGCGTTCGGTCAATCCCATCGTGGGGGTATCCAGGATCAAGTAGGGCTGACCGCGCTGAGTGGGTATCTCC
>CAZKJA010000403.1:0-3407 GCA_964552925.1 uncultured Treponemataceae bacterium | reverse complement strand
TAGTCAATGCCGAACTCGTCGCGAAGGTACGGCACCATCGGCCCGATCATAGAGATCATGAAGGCGAACAGGCTCAATACCAAGTATAGGGTCCAGATGAAAGGCGTGCGGACCAAGCGCTCCCCATCGGTATGCGCGGCATTCGTCGTTTTGGCCATGGAGACAGGTATACAGAAAAAAGCGCGGCGTGTCAGCCGGGAGGGGTATTTTCTTCAGGATGCGCTGGTAGCTTGAAGCGCTTGACAACCTGTCATGCAATCAATATGTTAGTGATCGATAGCTAACTTGGAGGATACGGTGAATACTGCCGATAGGAAAAAGGAAATAGTCTCAGCGGCATTTTCCCTGATATCCGACAATGGCATACAGGAACTGACGGTAAAAAAAATTGCGGAAGTCGTCGGTGTCTCGGAACCCGCGATTTATCGGCACTTCGCTTCCAAATCCGAGATCCTGGCGGCGGTTCTCGGCGAGATAATTACCCACCGGAACGCGGTGTTCCAGATGGTCGGCAATGAGCCCCGGAACGTACCGGCCAAGCTGCGGGCATTCTTCAATACCCAGGCGAGTCTTCTCGAGGAGTCGCCGGCGCTGACGATCATGCTGTTTCCCGAGGATATTTTCCGTAACGACGCTGAATTGCTTGGACGGATCGCCGCGATGATCGAGGAGACGCTTGCTGGTTTCCGCGGGCTCCTGCAAGACGGCATCGCCGAAGGAACGATCCGGCGGGATATTGAACAGGACGCCGTCTCCCTGATGCTCATCGGCGGTTTCCGCCTGCTTGTCTCCCGGTGGAGGCTCGGGACCGTTCCTGAAGGCTTGTCTGCCGCAACCAAGGCTCTTGTCGAAGGAGCCCTCCCCTTGGTCGCCTTTTAAAATCGAAGATCTATGAATAAGTTCAATTCGCGAATGTCGTGAGTTATTGATAACTCGCTTACTGTTCATTTCTTCTCCGGGAAAGGTGTTTAATGAAAAAGCTGTTCAAGCTCATAGTGGGGCATCCCGTGATAGTGTTCGTGCTGGCCTTGGGCATCACAGCGCTCGCGGTGGCAAGCATGGCATCCAGCTTCAGGATGGAAACCAACCTGGACAAGTACATGCCGGCGACACATCCTGCCTTTGTTTTCAGCGACGCGGCTGATGAGCGCTTCATGATACGGGACGCGATACTGCTCGCGGTGGAGCATCCCACGTCGGTCTACAATCCCGGAACGTTGGGGAAGATAATTGACCTGGGCGAGGGCCTGTTGTCGATCGACGAGCTGTCGGAGTCCAGGCTGCAGTCGATATATACCGGCGACAACATCCTGGGAACCGAGGACGGCTTGGATGTCCGCCGCTTCTACGCCGAGGCGCCCGGGGACCAGGCGGCGGCAGACATCATCGGGGCGACGGTCCGGGCCAACAGCATGATCGCCGGCCGCCTGGTCTCGAAGGATGAACGGACCGCGCTAATCATCGTCGAGTTGCCCGAAACCGGGTTCTCCCGCGAGCTTTACGACGCCGTGCTCGCGTTGGCCGCGGAGTACGAAGGCCCAGAGACCATCCACGTGGCCGGCCGCCCCATAGTAGAGGGAACCCTGGCAGTCCTGGGTCCGGCGGACATGAAGCGCACGGGGCCTCTCGTGTTCGTCGTGATATCCATGGTGCTCCTCCTGGTGCTGAAGCAGGTAAAGCGGACCCTCATCACCTTGTCGGTCGTGTTGTTCAGCACTATCTGGTCCTTCGGGCTGATGAGCGCTCTCGGCCTACCTATGTACTCGATAAGCATCATGATACCCGTGATGCTTGTCGCCATAGGCGTAGCCTACGCAATACACCTGTACAACCAGATCGACCACTTCGTGCGCGGCAACCCTCTGGCAAGCCGCAGGGAGATCGCCGAGAACTCCATAATGGTCATCGGCAGCCCCGCCTTGTTCGCTGCCCTGACGACCGTCGCGGGCTTCATCTCCCTGGTGACCTCGCGGGTTTACCCGGTCAAATACTTCGGGCTCTTCACCGCCTTCGGGGTGTTCATGTCCTTCATGCTGACGATGATCCTCGTACCCGCTGGCATCATGGCCTTCGGCAATGGCAAGCAGAAGGCGAAACCCGCCGGTACGGCGATCGATGGATCCGGGTTCGGCGCGTGGATGGCCGACACGCTCAGCGCGCATCCGCGCATCGTTTTTGGGGTCACAGCAATTATCGTCGCTTTGTCTTTGTGGGGAGTATCAAAAGTCTGGATAAACACCAGTTTCCTTGCCAACTTCGAGAAATCGAGCGCGATAGTACGTACCGATGCCTTCGTCAACGAGCACTTCGGCGGCACCTCGAGCGTCAATATCATACTCGATTCCGATGAACCCGAAACATTCAAGGATCCCGAGGTTCTCCGTCTTGTCGACGGGATGCAGACTGGGGCGCTCTCGCTGCGCAATGTCGGCGACGCCTTGTCCCTGTCAACGTACATAAGGCGCCTGCATTACTCGATGAACGCCGAGGATCCCGCCTTCGACGCCATACCGGACACAAGCGACATGGTCGCCCAATACCTGCTGTTGTACGAAATGTCCGGTGACCCCGAAAACCTCTGGAAGGTGGTGGACGCCGATTACAAGGGCGCCAATGTCACAATCCAGATGAAGAGCGACGATACTCTTACGATACAAAGCGTCGTCGACTATGTGGATACCTGGAGCGACAGGTTCGCCGAGCTTGGCATCACCATCCGTTACGCAGGTTCGGGCTATAAGAGTCTGGTTTTTTCCGACCTTATACTCCAGGGGCAAATTTCGAGCCTCGGCCTTTCCGTGCTCATCGTGTTCGTCCTGGTAGCCCTGATGTTCAGGAACATCCAGTTGGGTGCCATAGCTACCATCCCAATACTTATCGCCATAATGGTCAATTTCGGCCTGATGGGCATCCTGGGCGTGCCGCTCACGGTGTCGACGGCGGTAATCTCGAGCATCGCCGTCGGCATAGGCGTGGACTACGCTATCCATTTCATAACGCATTACCTGGAAGCCTTGAAGGGCACTGGCGATGAGCAGCATGCCGCGCGCTTCTCCATGGGACATACCGGGAAGGCTATCGTGCTCAACGCGGCGATCGTGATCGCGGGCTTCATGGTCATGGTGTTCTCCGTGTTCCCGCCCAACCGGCAGATAGGCCTGCTCGTCTCCCTGAATATGCTCACCGCCCTCATCGCCACCCTGACAATCATGTTCCTCGTGCTGAGGAAATCATCCGCACATGTCTTGAAGGAGTATCACAGATGAAATCGAACACGCGAAGCTTCCTGGCCGCCCTGGCTCTCGTCTTGATTGCGGCGCCCGCGCTCAGCGCCGCCGGGCCGGACGCCGCGAGCATCATGGCCTCGGTATACGACAGGCCCCAGCCCGCCGATACGAGCGGCACGT
>CAZKJA010000402.1:0-3417 GCA_964552925.1 uncultured Treponemataceae bacterium | reverse complement strand
TCTGCAACCCCTGACCTCGAACTCAGACGCCTTCCTTGACTATCTCTATCTTGATTCCCTCGTTCTGCGCGTCCGACTCCTTGGGGGGTACGGTGACGCGGAGGATGCCGCTCTTGAACACGGCCTTGACGGCTGCCTGCTCGAACTTCTCGGCGGGCACGTAATACTTCTGCTTCTCGATGTCCTTCAGCTTGAGCCTGCGCTTGAAGTAGCGGACTCCCTCTTCAGGCGACGCGTCGAGACCGATGCGGGCGGAAAACACCATGTAGTCGCCTTGGAACGACAGGCTGATGTCCTTCTCGTCGAAGCCCGAGAGGGCGAACTCGAACACCATCGAGCGATCCTGGGTAAGGAAAATATTCATCGGAGGGTACGAGAAGCTTGGGTACCAGTCCGAGTTCTCGTCCTGGTCCATGCCGTGGAACCAGGCGCCGGGGTTGGGCCGGGCGCAACCGGGGCCCGCGTTCTCTCCGGGGCCGCCAGGGCCGAAATTTTCCTTCATCTGGTCGCCGAAGCTCTTGGCTGCGTCGAAAATCTCGTCGAGCATCGATCCGATGTCGACATACATGCGATTGCCTTTCATAGGTATTCCCCCACGAGGCGAAAATCGTAAGCCCCTCCGTACGGAGCGGGCTGAAGCGGACCCAAGGGCGTCCGCACCAGATAAATGTACGAACGGATACCATAAAAAGCAAGGCCGGACCCCCTTCCGGGAATCCGGCCTTTACCTCTTGCCGGCGGCTTGAGCCGGGCAGCAAACACTGGTAGCTTGTGGCCGCCTACTTGGCAGGCGCGAACAGGAGCGGGTAGTCGGTAGTCTTGCCGGCTGCCGCCCAGTCCTCGGGGATCACCTTCCAGTTGTTGTCGCAAGGAACCGAAATCGTTCCGGACTGCTTCTCGAACCACTTGAGCATGTAATACCGCAAGTCCTTGGTCGTGCTCGAAGTGACGAGCTTCAGCTTCTGGAGGTCGGCGGCAGGGAGCCCGACGCCCTTGGTCAGGTGTCCGCCGCCGCCCGAGCCGCGGTACGAGTTGATCGCCACCGAGTAGCTCTTGCCCATGTCGAACGGGGAGCCGTCTGCCATCGACTCGATCGTGACGCGCGAACCGGCCGGCTTTGATACGTCTACTATGTACTTGATTCCGGCGATGCTGTCGTAGTTGTACGCGGCAGTCGTCGTGTCGTAGCTGTTGTAGCGCGGGTTGAAGACCATCTTGCCTTCCTTGTCCTTGATGAAGGAGATAAGGTGGTCGGCGGTGCCCGTCATCGTCGCGAACTGGTTGCCATAGCTGAACTCCATGAACTTCTTGATCTGCTCGCCGCTTAAATTCATCGTGTACATGAAGTTCTCGTACTTGTAGAGGCTGAACATGTCGCGCACCTTGATCGTGCCGTCGGCCGTGGTCGGCAGGTAGGCGGTGCTGCTCAGGGGCGCGGCGAACGATATCTGGGCTGGTTTCAGGCCCATCGACGGATCGGCGCACAGCTCGAGCTGGATGCGGTGTATAAGGTCAACGAAGGCAGAATCGCCGAAAAGGGCCTCGTCGCTCGTGATCTTGCCCGTCATCTTGCCGATGGGCCTTTCGACCCAAGCCATCAGGTCGGCCTTGGCGGGCTCGAATTTGGCGGTGAAGGCAGGTTCCGGACCCACGCCTTTGAGCGGCACGAGAGAGCCGTGAATGCTCGTGTACCAGGACTTGGAAGCTTTGTCCCATGTCAGGCTGACGTCGACGACGGCGACATTCGCCGCTCCGGCCAGCGGGCCGTAGATCGGCACCACCTTGCCGGACGGATCCTTTACGTCGACGGTCTTGGATTTTTTCACGGGGTCGTAGCCCTTGCCGTCCCAGCCGGCGTGGTCGTGGCCGACGAATACGAGGTCGAAGCCCGCGACCCGCTCGATGACGAGCTGGCTCGCGTTCTCGTTGCTTGGCGTGTCGGCGTTCTGGCCCGCGTAGGTATAGTCGACACCGGCGTGGAAGAGCCCGACGAGCAGGTCCGGTTTTTCCTTCTCCTGGATTATCGGGACCCATTTCTTGGCGGTCTCGACCATATCGAGCACCTTCATGCCGGACCAGAAGGCGTTGGGCAGCTGTTCGGTGATCTTTGGCTCGGAGAGGCCGAGTATGGCGATCTTGATGCCTTGGCGGGTCACGATAGCGTACGGCGGGAAGTACGGCTCGTCTGAGCCTTCCTTCACGATGTTGGCGCATATCATAGGCGCCTTGACTTCCTTGACGAGCTTGTCATAGACGGGGTGCCCGGCTTCGACATCATGGTTGCCCATAACGGCGACGTCGTATTTCAGGTAGTTGAGGACCTCTCCCCAGATATGCGGCGCGTCGGTCTTGAGGAAGTTGTAGTAATAGACGGTCGGCTGGCCCTGGAGGGAGTCGCCGTTGTCCATAAGCACGATTTCTTCGCCGGCTGCCCGTTTTTGCGCGACCAAGGTCGCGACCTGCGCCATCGACGTGTCGAGCGGCTTCCCGGTGATGAAGTCGTACGGGAATATCGCGCCGTGGATGTCCGACGTCTCCATAAACGTGATCTTGAGCGGGTTCTCCGAGAACTTATCGAAGGGATGGGCGCATGAAGCGAACGACAGCACGATGGCCATCGTCGCCAGGACCGCGATCGCGATCCTCGTCACTTTTCGCATGGGTTCCTCCTTGGTAGTGTGCTTCCCATTGATCGGGAAAGGGAACAGAGTATATACCCGCGGAGAAAAATGAGGTAGCGAATTATTAAAAATCTGTTAATTATTCGCTTGCGAGAGCCAGGCTTCGATCGCGGACGCTATCGCCCGACGTTCGCGCTCCGACAACGACCGGCCGAACCGGACCGTCTTCGCTCCGGTCTCGATGACAACATCGCGCTCGTGCTTGCCATTCTGCGAAATGGGCGCGTTCTCGACCCGGCAGGAACCGATGTCGGAGTACGGCCAGGAGCGTACGCGCGGCTTGCCGATGAAGGCCTCCTCGAATACGAGGCCGCCCTCGCGCGTGATGTCCAGCTTCACGGCGCTTAACGCCGGCTTGAGGAGAACCCTGACCAGAAAAATTCCGACCGCCCAGAACGGGAGCGAGAACATCGCGAAGAAAATAGGGGCGCCCATCGCCAGCGCGGAGAAAGTCCAGAACGCGACGAATCCGAGCCAGAAAATCGTGAAGCCGCCCGAGAACCAGAAGCCGGGAGTCCGCACGCCCACGCGCGGGATCGAAAGGCTGATCAGCTCGGGAGAGGAGGAAAGGTTTACCTTGCTGTCGCTCGGGAGTCCCTCCGGAGCCCGCTTCAGCCTGGCCGGCCTGTCCCCTCCTTCACGGCTTTCGCCGAACTCGGGCTCGGGGGCGCTGTATGCCTCGTAATCGGCGCCTGACGTGCGAATATGGGCCTCCAGGCTGCCGGCGATGCGTTCG
>CAZKJA010000401.1:1427-3426 GCA_964552925.1 uncultured Treponemataceae bacterium | reverse complement strand
GGTGATAATCTCGAAGAGCCGTTCCAATTCCGCCGTGGTGAGCACTGCGGACGGTTCATCCATAATGATCACCTTGGCTTCCAAGGATATGGCCTTGGCTATGCTAGCGAGTTGCTGTTTGGATATCGGGAGCCGGCCAAGGATCGTGCGCGGATCGATGTCCGCGCGTATGACATCCAGCCACTTCTGTGCCTGCCTGTTCATTTCCTTATAATCGACCATGCCGAGCCGGGAGCGCGGTTGCCTTCCAAGGAAAATGTTCTCAGCGACAGAAAGATCGCGCAATATTGGCAGTTCCTGGTGGAGAACCGCTATGCCACATTCCTTGGCATGTTTTGGACTGGTGAACGATATCTCCTTACCCCCCATGAAAATAGAACCAGAATCCTTGGGGTACGATCCGCCGATGATTTCGATCAATGTTGACTTGCCGGCGCCATTCTCACCGGCAAGGCAGTGGACTTCACCGCCCTTGACCACGAAATCGACATTGTCGAGAGCCCGTACACCCGGATACGATTTACTTACACCCTTGACTTCCAACAAAGGGTTATCGGCCATCATCTTTCGTTCCTCGCGGTAATCATCCCTTGGATGGCGAGGGCTGCCACTATTATGAAACCCTTGGCCATCTGCTGGGGATACGAATCGATTTCGAGAAGGTTCATGACATTGGTTATCAATCCCATGATAAGGACGCCAAGCACCGTTCCCCCGATTGTTCCCTTGCCTCCGGATAGGCTTGAACCACCTATTACAACTGCGGCAATGGCGTCCGTTTGCCAGCCCTGGCCTATCTTCGGGTCTCCGCAGCCCATCCTGCCCGACATGATGACGCCGACGGCTGCCGCGAGAATACCTGAAACTACGAGAGGGAAAATTCTGTAGACAACAGGCTGGATGCCGGAGAGACGTGCAGCCTCCTCGTCTCCGCCAACTGCATAGATTCGTCGTCCGAAACGGGTATACCTCAGAATAAAAACGGCACCGAGGGACATCATGATCCAGATTATTGCAGGCATCGGTATCTTTAGCGGCATCCCGTAAGCTAAATAGCTGATAGGGTCCGGCACGCCGAAGAGGGGTTGTCCGTGGGTATACGAGACAGCCAACCCTCGTACAAGTATCATCGTACATAGCGTGACGATGAAAGAATGGATCCTGAAGCGATATGAGATAGCTCCGTTCAGGAATCCGATGACCGCCCCGGCCGCCAGTACGAAAATCACATCCAGAGGGAGAGGCAATATAGGTGTCAGGACGGGAGCTCCTTTATAAATGAATATTTCATTAGGCATCCAGGTAAAAAAGGAACCGTGCATCAAGGTGCCATAGAGGATTGAGGCGAATCCAACAATCGAACCTACAGAAAGGTCAATACCGCCAATGAGAATGACGAAAGTCATACCAATTGCCAGGATCCCATTGTATGAGGCTTGCGAGAAGAAGTTCGCCAGATTTGCATAGGTAAAAAAGAGAGGTGAGAGTAACGCCGAAACCGCCACCAACAATACCAGAATGATAAAAAGCCCATAGTCGGAAAAGAATGCCAGCGCCTTGCCCTTCATAGATCCCCCGTGTACCGGTGAGTATTACGCCCGATCGACCGGCATGCAGTACGGTACGGGCAGGTGCGTATGGGCGCGCATGGAGGCTGCCCAACCGGTGCGCAAGGCTCAGTCACCATGCTGGCAACCTTGTGCACCGATGATATCGAATATTTCTATTAGAAAACAGCACTCGCACTATAATACTTGCCGACATTGTCCTTGTTGACCAGGATGGTACCGGTGATGACATCTTTCACTGCCGGGGCCTTTTTCTTGGTAATATAGTCCATCAGGATGTTGACGGCCTGCTGGGTGATATCCCAAGAGTTGTTGATTACAGTGGACTTGTACGGGCCACCCTTCATGATTTCGACATAGGCTTCTTTTTGCCCATCGACACCGCAAATCATCACTTTGTCGAGCTTTGCATTTGCAAGGGCAGCCTGGGC
>CAZKJA010000401.1:0-1417 GCA_964552925.1 uncultured Treponemataceae bacterium | reverse complement strand
CGAGCGCCATCGAATCGTTGGCGCAGTAAACAAGATCAATCTTGCTTCCAAAAGCGGCAATAGCCTCTTCCATCTTCTGCATACCCAACATCTGGTTGTATGAAGCCTTGTAGGTACCCAAAATGGTGTACTTTCCCTTGTTCTCAGGCTTTTCCAGGATTGAAAGCATACCATTGCCGCGACCGATCGAAGCGGAATCACCCGGGTCGCCGATTATGAGGACTATATTGCCACCCTTTGGGAGCAACGTCTTGGTAATATATTCACCCTGTAGTTCGCCAGCCTTCCACTGGTCGATGCCGACATACGCCAAGTAATCACCATAGAGATTGCGGTCGATGGCTACAACCGGAATACCCATGGCTTTTGCCCTCTTGATGACGGGCATGGTGCCGTACTCGGTTGCTGAGTTGACGATCAGTCCCTTGACGCCCTTCACAATCAAGCTCTCGATGTCGGATATCTGCTTGGAGATATCCTCCTCCGCATTGAGCACGATGATGTCTGCACCACGAGCCGCAGCGGTATCCTTCGCGGCTTTTTCCATGGCGAGGTAATAGGGGTTGTTCATGGAGACATGGGCAAACCCGATCAGGGGCCTTTTGGCTTGGGCTCCTGAGACGGTCAGTATCAAAGCGCTGAAAATTGCGATGAATACGAGTTTCTTCTGCATATGCGTTTTCCTCCCTGTATATATGGTTTGGGTTTTCCCGAACCTATAAGAAATGGACGCCCCGGGATACCTCCTTCCATCACACCGGCCGGATCGCCCCCACAGCGTCCAAACGGTCGGGCCAGCTAATATTCATTGCGATGATCAATGTCAATATTTGCCCATGCATTGATCATCTGCTCAACATGATGATAGGAGTGCCAATGCAATCTGTCAAGAAAAAAATCGCCATGCACTATTCGCCAATCTCATCGATGGCATTAAGACGAGGCTACAATACCCGCCGTCAGCCCATCTTCCCGCGGATAATGACACATACCTGTCGGGCCATGAAACCTTCTTGGCCGTCGGATTCGGTGACATGATGGCAAAGATCGCCGTAAGCATGGACTGGATGATCGTAAATGCGCTCGGGAATTCAAGCCATGTGGAAACTACTTCAAAGGATTGTATAACGGTTTACAAGCAACGCCTGGTACGCTCACGACCGCGGCTATGCAGGGAGAGGGGAGAGATATATACGATGAGATCCATAGTCTCAACCGGAGCGACCACGATGAACATCGTATGCAATAAAAGGCCCCGGCTTTTTAAAAAGCCGGAGCCCTTTTTCCACATCTTTCACCAATCCAGGTTTCCTTGGAAATCTGGATGTAGCGATACTTACTTTGCAGGAACTTCCGAGACCACCAAGGCCCCCGACGCGATCTTGTCGGCGTATTCCTTGACCTTCGCGGCGATATC
>CAZKJA010000400.1:0-3445 GCA_964552925.1 uncultured Treponemataceae bacterium | reverse complement strand
CCGTACTGTAACCAGCTATGTTTTCAAGGATTCGGAAATTAACCGGACAGCAGTGTAACAATTTGATTGAATTTGAAACATAGTCGAATTTCACAGCACGACCCGCTCGTCGCCCGAGCGCTTGACGAGGCCTTTCGACTCCATGCGGTTCAATAGCGGCAGGATGTACTTGCGCGACAGGCCCGAACGCTCCTTTGCCTCGGGTACGCCGAAGCGCTCGCCGGCTTTCCTTCCGCGTAATATCTCCTGAACGCAGCCTTCGAATACCGACTTCGCGAAGTATATGCCACCGTCGAGCGGGACTGCCTCGCCGAAGGAACAGAGGGCCTTGAGCACGCGGGCGTCGGTCTGAGGAGCGCTCTTGCCCGGTTCCAGGCCGGACTTGCCGGCCACTTTGAGCCTTGAAAGCGCCTCGCCTTCCTCCGCGGACAAACCGCGGCTGGCAGCAGGGGAGTTCCAGCTCGACCCGGCCTTTATAATGGCGCCTTCCGTTTCCAGCCTTGATAAGGCCGCGTCCAAGGCGTCCATGCCGGAGTCGCCGTTACGGGCTTGCGATCCCATTGCCTTGCCGTACGCCGCCTCGGCCGCCGCGCGGGACATGCCTCCAGGGGACGCCGCGGCGGCTGCCAATGCGACCGATAGCTTTTTCCAGGCCTCCGGCGCGAAAGCAGCGCCTCCCCGCTGAATGGAAACCCGCGTACCCTTCCCGCCGCTGCCGACCGCCGTCCATTCAAAGCCGACTTCGCCCAGGATTGGTTCAGACAACGATCGCGGAACCGCGGCTTGTCCATACCTCTTGACTTCCATGGCGAACCTGAGCGCCTCTGTGGCTTCCAGTCCAGCCGCCTCGAGTCTACCCGCGATGGAAAGAGCGTCCGTGTAGATCGCGTCGAGAATCTTCCGTTCCTCTGGCGTGGTGGCACCTGCCTCGAGGATGACCCCGCGGCCAAGGAGTTCGGCCCCTCCTCGCCGCAAGAGCGCGAACGGCGAACCCGCGGGACAGGCCAAGGCCTTGTCCAGGACCACGCGGAGGAGTCCGGCGGACTTGAACGGCGATACCGTAGCGTCGCGCCAGGCGCTGCCTATCGCCAGTTCCGCCTCGACGCCCTGCCTGAGGACCGGGCGTCCACGGTGGTCTACCGGGCACAACGCGCCGGTGCCTGGCAAGGGCAGGAGTCTGCACAGGAATTCGACTCCGTGTATGGTATGGGCTTTGGGGCTTGCGATCAGGTCGCCGCGTTCTATGGGATTCCTGACGCCCGCGAGCGACAGCGCCGCCCGGCAGCTTGCCCGGGCGCGGTCGACCGATGCGTGGTAGCTCTGGATTCCACGAAGGCGGACCCGCTCGCCCCGGGGCAGAATCGTCAGTTCGTCGCCTGGACTCAGGCTGCCGCCCTTGAGCGTACCCGTGACGACGACGCCGCCTCCAGTCGGGGTAAAGACGCGGTCGACGAAGAGGATGGCTCCTTTATCGGCGGTTTCGGCGCGCCTGGCGAGTTCCCTGTCCACCGTGGCCTTGAGTTCGTCGATTCCCTGCCCTGTTATGCCGGAGACGAGAACCGCTGGCGGCTCGAAGCCGAACAGCGCCGCCGCCCGACCAACGGCGTCGAGGGCGACCGCCTCGGCCCTGTCCGCTTCGACTGCGTCGGTTTTAGTGACCGCGATGACCACGGCAGGAGCGGCCAGCGACGCGACTATCGACGCGTGCAGGCCGGACTGGGGCATCCACCCATCATCGGCGGCGACCACGAGGATTACAAGGTCGAGCCCCCAGGCGCCTGCGACCATGTTGCGGAGGTAACGTTCATGACCGGGCACGTCGACCACGCCGATGCTCTGGCCGTCGCCGCCCTCGTAGAAGGCGAAGCCGAGGTCTGTCGTCATCCCGCGCGCTTTTTCCTCGGGCAAACGGTCGGCGTCTATGCCTGTCATCGCCCGGATGAGCGCCGTCTTGCCGTGGTCGACGTGGCCCGCGGTGCCTATTACCCTCATCGTTGCCGTTCAGCCAGCTTCCGCGCCTTTGCCGTAAGCGATTCGCTCCGCTCGAGGGCCCAGAGTATAGTGTCGGCGATTTCCACAGCGTCCTCGCCGGCGAGCGTCGCCATGTCGACTATCACGGTTCCGTCGCGTACAAGCGCTACGAGGGGCACGGGAGCCTGCCTGAAGGCGGCTTGCAAGAGGCCTGGCGTCGACGGCGACTCTATCGACAGACCGATTGAGTCGAAAACCTCGTCCGGACCCGAACCGCCTCCCGAGGCGGCCTTGGTGTCGACGACATTCGCGACCCCCTTCGGGAGCCGCCCCCTTATTTTCCTGGCGAGCTTCTTGAGTTCCTCCGCGGGCACGGCGAGCGCGGCGCCTGCCGTGCCTGATCCGCCGTTCAGCCTCTCGACAAGCACGCGCTCGAGCAGCGAGAACACGGTCTTGCCGGGTCGGAACGCCCGGTACAAAGGGTGTCGGGCGAGTTTGGCGATAATGCCGGCCTTGCCGACTATTATGCCCGCCTGCGGCCCTCCGAGGAGCTTGTCCGCCGAGAAGCAGACCAGGGCGCAACCCGCGTTGATATAAGCCCGCACGGGAATCTCCCCGGGGATATTCTCGGTGGTGCAGCCTGAACCCTGGTCGACTATGACCGGCACCGAGGCTGGAAGCAGGGCCTCGACGATCTGGGCCGGGCTCGGTTTCCTTGTGAAGCCGCGCAACGCGAAGTTAGACGTGTGGACGATGAGCGCGCACGCGCTATGCTGGCCGACTGCGCGCCGGTAATCCTCCGCGTCGACTATGTTGGTAGTGCCGACCTCGACGAAGCTCGCTCCGGCGAGTTCGAGGATGTCGGGTATGCGGAAGCCGCCGCCGATCTGCACCTGTTCGCCGCGCGCAACGATGACTTCCTTGCCCTTGGCGATCGCCGTGAGCGCGAGGAGGACGCCGGCGGCGTTGTTGTTGACGACGAGCGCCGTCTCCGCCCCGGCCAGAGCCGCGGCGAGCTCGTGGCATATGCCTCCCCGGCGCCCGCGCTTGCCGGCGGCGAGGTCGAACTCGACGGGCGCGTAACCGACGTTGGCCCCGGCCGCGTCGTCCCATACGGCCTTGGGTATCGGCGAACGCCCTAGGTTGGTGTTGAGGACTATGCCGGTGCCGTTGAGTAGCCTTTTCTGGCGCCTGCGGTCGAGGGCTTCGAGTGCGCGGAGCGCGGCCGCCTGGCATACGATGGCGTCGGCGACGTGTCCCGGGTCCGCCAGCGCCCGTTCGCGCTCGGTCGCCAGGGTTCGTGCCACGGTCAAGGCGGCCAGCGGCCTCGAAATTCGCGGAAAATACGCCGCGATTTCCGGATCGGCGAGGATCTTCTCTACCTGAGGTATCCCTGAAAGACGTTCATTTGTGTCCATACGGAAGAGGCGGGAATCGAACCCACCACCGCGCCAAGCGCGGCCAACGGTTTTGA
>CAZKJA010000399.1:0-3457 GCA_964552925.1 uncultured Treponemataceae bacterium | reverse complement strand
GAAGGCGAGGGCTGTCGCGACGCCCGTGCCCGCCCTGGCAGCCCATGAGGTCGAGACCAGTCCGTTCACCTCGCAGGCTGCCATCCCGAGTATCGTCGGCGCTATCAGGCCCATCACGCGCCTCATGCCGGGGTTAGTGAAGGCCCGCGCCGGCGACACGAGCCTGAACCGCACGCCGAAGCGCGTGATATACGGCAATTGGCAGAGCGCCTGGGCGGTACCGCCGATCACGACGCCAATCGCCATAGCCCGGGCAGGATTGGCGGTGAAGCGGCCGATCGCGAGCGGCACCAGGATGAAGCTCAGGTTGAAAAGGATGGGCGCGAAGCCGGATGGCCCGAACGAGCCGAGGGCATTCAGGATTCCCTGGAAAAACGCTGCGATCGAGACGAGAGCGAGGAAAGGAAACATGAGGCGCATAAGCACGGCGGTCTCGACCGGCTCGGTCTTGAATAGCCCGACCAGGAGAGGCGTGGCCACGATACCGACCGCAACGACCGAACCGACCGCTATGGTCAAGGCGGTGAACGTGGCGGACAGGAATTCCTCGGTCTTTTCGCGGTCGCCTTCGGTGAGATAGGCCTTGACCGTGGGAATGAAGGCGACCGCCATCGATCCTTCGGCGAAGAGGCGGCGGAACAAGTTGGGAACGCTGAACGCGACGGTAAAGGCGTCGGCAAGGACCCCGGTACCCATCAGCGACCCTCTTGTCCGGTCGCGGATCAGGCCCAGGACGCGCGAGACCATCGTGAGGGCGGACAGCTTGCCGCTTTCGCGGACGAGGCGGCCCGCGGCCCCTCTTTCATCGCTCATGACACCGAGACTATAGCAAAACGCCGGGGCGGACAAGCGAAGGGGGGGGGCATAGGCTGACTCACTTATGTCACAGTCCTGGGTGCAACACTTAAAATCCTCATTCATTCAGTAAATAGTACAGAGTATATTATTATCAAATAAAGAAATATAAATATATATACAATTCTTACATTGAATAGTATAATTGTAGAATGGTGATTTCCAGGTACTTCAGAAAACGATTGACCAGGGCGGCGACGACTTTTCCTGCCCTGGTCCTGACAGGGCCGCGGCAGGCGGGCAAGACGACCCTCCTCAGGGATCTGTTCTCGGACCATACCTACGTTTCCCTGGATCTCCCCAGCACGGCAGAGGCAGCGGAGAGCGATCCTTCTTCCTTCTTCAAAGCCTTTCCGCCCCCCGTATTGGTGGATGAGGTCCAGTACGCTCCGGGGCTATTCCGCCATATCAAAGCCTTGATTGATCAGGATCGGGACGTCATGGGCCGGTTCATCCTCACCGGCAGCCAGTCCTTCCTGTTGATGAAATCGGTATCCGACAGCCTCGCAGGCCGCTGCGCATGGTTCGAGCTTGAAAACCTGGCATACGCCGAGTTGGCAGCCCATGGCTTGATGGATCCCAATAACACGGATTGGCCAAGCCTGTTGGTACGCGGCCAATTTCCCGAACTGTGGAAAAGGCCGGAAATCTCGTCGGAAGACTTCTTGCGGACCTATCTGGCCACATACCTGGAAAGAGATGTGCGGCAAATACTCAATGTCACCAGCCTGCGCGATTTTGAACGGTTCATGCGTCTCCTTGCGTCGCGTTCCGGCAATCTGCTCAACAGGACCGAGTTGGCGAAGGATGTGGGCGTTGCGCCCCGGACGATAGGGGATTGGGTCGCCGTATTGGAAGCGTCGGGTCAGATCGTGCTCCTGGAGCCGTGGTTCAGAAACATAGGCAAACGCATGGTGAAAACGCCTAAAGTTTACTTCAGGGATTCAGGCTTGCTGTGCCACCTTCTGGGGCTGGACGAAAATTCACTGCCCCGATCCTCCCTGCTGGGTGCGGTCTGGGAAGGCTTTGTCTTCGCAGAGCTCCGGAAGCTCACCGCGGCGCTGGAACGACACGGGAAATTCTGGTTTTACCGGGATCAAGCCGGCCGCGAAGTGGATTTCATCTACGAAAAAGGTGGCACCCTGGACTTTCTGGAAGCTAAATGGACCGAACACCCGGACCGGGATGACGCGAAGACCGTCACTCGGCTGCTACGGGAGCTGGCGGGCACGGAAAGCCCCGAACGCCCCGGGCGGGGAATACTCATTGGTCGATCACCTGTCTCCTACGTGCTGGACGGCGCGATCAAGGTAGTGCCCGCCTCGGCGTTGGAGCCGTTGATGTAGCTCCGGTCACGCGTCCGGTTTTGTGACTGTTGGAGCCGTAAAGTCCAAGCTCTGTCCACTGTGGGAGCTCATCGCACTCCGGCTTCGCGCCTCCGGCGATGCGCGGCAGGGATGCCGCGCCATACAACCGCCCGTCCGCTCCGCGGACGGGTACGTCAAGGACGACGATCCGCCGGACCAGCGCGGAGTCCGGAGGCTGGGCTTGCCTGCGCCCGTTCAACGAACTGGGGAACGGACTAAACGAAAGCCAATTAAGCTGCTTCGGTGGTCGGGAGTGTAGCGGTCCCGAAAGGCCGAACGCAGGTACGACGCGCCATCGCCCCAGCTCCCGCCGCGAAGCACGCGATCCGTCCCCGAGGCCGCGCCCGTAGGGTCGGTCTGGCTACCGCTACTATAGCTACCGTACCAGTCGTTGGTCCATTCATACACGTTGCCCGCCATGTCGTACAGGCCAGCCGGGTTGGCCCTCTTCATGCCCACCGGGTGGGTTGTGCTACCGGCATTCCCGCCATACCCATACCACGCGACACTTCCCGGATCCTCGCTGCCGGCGTACACCGCGTTCACTGCCAGCCCCTGCGACTTGGGTCCTCCCAAGGCCGCGTACTCCCATTCCGCTTCGGTCGGCAGCCGCCAGCCGCTGGCGCCTTGGTTCCATGCAACAGTGGTACCGTTTATAGTGTACGCAGGGGTAAGGCCGTCCTTCTGGCTCAGCTTGTTGGCGTAGGCCACCGCGTCGTACCAGCTCACCGTTTCAACAGGCAGGCTGTCGCCCTTGAACTTGCTGGGATTGGCGCCCATCAAAGCCGAATAGTCTCCCTGCGTCACTTCCGTTGCCATCATCCAGAACCCGGATACGCTCACCGTGTGCAGAGGCTTCTCGTCGCTGCCGCCAATGTCCGAACCCATACGGAAGCTGCCGCCTTCCACCCACACTTCGTTGCGGTAGGCGCGTCCCGGGGCCTGGGTGCCGGTCTTGGCGGTAGTTGTGCCGGTCCCGGTCGTCTGCGCTGCGGCGGGAGCGGCTGCGGGAGCTGGAGGCGAATAGGTAAAGCTCACGGTCGCCGTGCCGCCGGCGGGTATGGTCACCGTCCTGCTTTCGCTCTTGCCGTCGGCGTAGCGCACGGTCCCCGTCTGGCTGCCGGCTGCCAGGTCGTTCACCGGCACTGTCCCCGCCGGGACCGCTGCCGACAGCCCGGCCACGCTCACCGTGCCGGCGGCGGCCAGTGTTATGCTCAGGTTGCCAGTAGCGGCGG
>CAZKJA010000398.1:1753-3459 GCA_964552925.1 uncultured Treponemataceae bacterium | reverse complement strand
TTTTGACCTCGACGAGGCCGAAAGCCTGGAGCTTGGCCAGGGCCGTCCTGACCGACATCCTGCTGACTCCGAAGTCGCCGGCCAATTGCTTCTCTGGCGGAAGGGAATCGCCGGGCACCCACGTTCCAGCTATGATCGCCTGTTTGAGCTGCTCGAATATAAGATCCGGGACATTGGTCCTCTCGAGCCGTTTGATTGCGCACATTATGGGTTCCGTATTTCCTTGGCGAGTGCTTCCATCGCGATGCATGAGTGAGCCAGCGAAGCCCCGGCGCTCATGGCCGTGGCGATGAAGATTGCCTCGGCTATCTCCTGGTCGGACGCTCCCGTTGTACGGGCACGCTTGGCATGGGCTTCGATGCAATACGGGCAGCGCGTGACGTGGGCGCACGCTACCGCGATCAGCTCCTTGGACTTGATCGACAGAGCGCCTGCCTCGAATACCTTGCCGTCGAAATCGGAAAAAGCTTTGAGAAGTCCGCCCGAGGCCTTGCCTAGTTCGGAGAGGCGCAGTATCGAATCCTTGCCGTAGAACGAGTCGCCCATCGCGAGCCCTTTCCGCCCCTTGGGGCACTTCTGCCCATCAAAATGTTGATCTGTCTAGTAGTACAACTGTTCGTTGTCCGGTTGTTCGCTAGGCAGTCAGGATAAAACCATATCTGGAATCTGTCAAACACTTTTTTTATTGTCGCTACAAAAACCAAGCCGGATATCCGATATAAATAATTATTGACCAAGGATCGAAATACGTGTTATATAGCTTCGAAGTTAATCCAAATCCGGAGGAAGTATTGAAAATAAGAAGGACTTCACTACCCGACGAGATAGTCGACGCTATCAAGAGCACTATCAAGAATAGCGAGTGGAAGACCGGCCAAAGGTTGCCTTCGGAGAACGAACTGTCCGAAATGTTCGGCGTCAACAGGTTGACGGTTCGTATGGCGCTTCAGAAGCTCAACGCTCAAGGCATAGTCGAAACGCGGGTTGGCGAGGGAAGCTACGTCAAAGACTTCGACTTCGGCGAATACATAGGCGAGGTTTCCAGCTTCTACCTTACTCCGGAGATGATCGACAACGTCTGCGAATTCCGGAAATCCCTGGAAGTCGAATGCGCGAGACTGGCGATAGAGCGGTCGACACCAGAGGAGCTCGAGGATTTCGGCCGAATATGCTCAGTCTACGATGAGGTATGCTCCAGGCTGTTTTCTGATGACGAATTCGACGCCGACATACTCGACGAGATGATAGAACGAGACCTCGAGTTCCACGAGCGCATCATCCAGCTTTCGAAGAACACCCTTTATAGGTACTCCTTCGAAGTGGCGCGGGAGCCGATACTCAGGTATCTCCACCTGATAGTCAAGCGCCGTTTCGAAAGCAAACCCGACAAGCGGGCGACCTTGAAGGTCGCTTGCGGAGAGCACAGGGTGATATACGAGGCGATCAGGACCGGCGACATGGAGACCTGCCGATCGGCAATCGTCAAGATGATAGATTACAATACCGAGATTTGAAGGCCCGACGCATCGCGGGCTCATCGAGATATTCGGGAATTACCGTCGTTTCGCGGAGCCGGGGTTCCGCAGGAAATAATCACCAACGACAACGTCAACGATGACCGCGTCCAGATCGTCAGCCTGGCGAGGACGACCTTGCGCAACAACGCGAAGACAATCCTGCCCATCGATGGACAGCTCGTCAACGTG
>CAZKJA010000398.1:0-1743 GCA_964552925.1 uncultured Treponemataceae bacterium | reverse complement strand
ATCCCGTCCCCGGCCAGCCTCGTCAGGGCTCAATCATCCTCGTCGTCATCGTCCTCCATCCCTATGAAAGTCGGATCGACGTTGGCGGCTTTATCCTTGACCGATTGTGAAAAGTTGAATTTCGGGGCCATCGCGGCGGGCTTGGCGGGCACGAGGAGATCAGCGCCTGTCTTGAGGTTCTTCACTATGCGCGCCTTGCGGGCCGCCTGCTGGCGGAGGCTGGCGCTTCCCAGCTTGCCTACGGACACCCGTTCGCCCAGGAGCATCCCCGTCTCTATCATGGAAAGGAAATCGTCGATTATGCCGCGCGCTATGCTCTGGGTGACGCCGTTCTTCTTCGCGACGTAGTTGACGATGGCTTTGGCTGTGAACTGCTCCACCTCGTCGGCACCTCGGAGCGACAAGGTCCTGTTCAGCTTTATGAACCCGTTGGTGAGGTAGACCGTGGCCTCGCGCACGCGGCGTTCCTGCTCGTCGGGACTGGTCCCTGCCGGGCAGACCGCAATCCGGTACAGCGCCGAGGAACGTTTGAGGCTCGTACCCTCGAAGACCGCCGCCTCGTCGAGCACGGCCGCCGACGTCAGGTTGGCCTTGTCGCCCCTGACAAGCTCGGGTACGTCTACCCTGAGCTTTATCGACGCGTACTCCAGCCATCGATCCTTGCCCCGTCTTGGACCGAGGCTGATGAGCGAGCCGGAATACGTAAGGAAGATTGCCGCGCGATCGTCCTCGGCGGAAAACTCGCCGACAGCCACCATGTCCAGCGCGGCGGTCTGGCCGGTGAACAACCGGAATTTCTCGGTCCATATCGAAGCGAGGCGCTCGCGCGCCTCGGAATCTTCCGCGCTGCCCGCGTCGGCGAGCAAGCCGTCAAGCTGCGAACGTATCCTGGCGGGTAATTCATCGTATGAGCTCTTTTTCATTGGTGCCTCCTCCTTCAATATATCAATAATCCGGGGGAAATAATACGATTTTTAATTATTTTCCGTATTTTTCCGTAAATAATTCGATTATTGTAGTACATTGTACTGGACAGGAGGAATCATGAACACATTCAATTCGCTGACTCCGGAGATCCAGCAACACCTGAAGCAGATAGCCAAGACATCGGGAATGCCCATGACCGATGAGAGCTGGGAACTGATGGCTACCGCCTGGCTGGAAAAAAAGACAATATTCGAGACGACGCTCTCGGACAACAAGCTCGTCGAAGTGGCGTTCTTCGGCCAGGCCGAGGCGCGCGGAGCGCTCGCGCTCACATGGTCCGGCTCTATCATCAACATCGGTCCGCTCGTCGATGGGGTCCGGCATTGCGAGTATACTTCGATAGGGCTCAGGGCCGACGTACCGCCAGCCGCTACGGAGGACGCCTCGGTGCTGTCCTCCGACCTCGAGGTCGACGAGCCTGTCCAGTTTACCAAAGGCCCTATCAAGAGCAGCTCGCCCGTCTTCAAGATCGCAGTGGCCAGCGAAACCCTCGACCCGGAGGAAGAGGAAGCGATGCTCACCCAGGTAAGCCAGGAGCTGGCCGAGGACTTTGTCACCGTGAACAAGACGGTTGTGGGGTAAGTCTAAGGAAAGCGTGGAAACGGAACGAGCATGAAACCGCGCAACCCTATGGTGACGGCGTTCCTGAGAAGAAGCCCTCCCCCCGCCAAAGGCTACGCCGCGCTGGCGGACGCCGTCGCGGCGGTTCTGGCGGGGGAGCCAGACTACATACGCCCCGCCGATTCGCATGGCATT
>CAZKJA010000397.1:0-3463 GCA_964552925.1 uncultured Treponemataceae bacterium | reverse complement strand
GAAGGTTAAGGATTTCCTAAACCAGATAGAGCTGTACCTCGGGGCGGTGGTGTCGGGCGCGATGTTCTTCGTCCTTTTCCTGCAGGTGGTATCAAGGTACGTATTCAACGCCGCTTTCTCGTGGTCCGAGGAGCTGGCTCTCATATTGTTCGTCTGGTCCATATACCTCGGCGCTTGCGCCGCGATCAGGAAACATCAGCACCTGCGCCTCGAGATCGTGATCGACAAGCTGAAGCCCAAGGCCCGGCTCGTCATCGACCTCATAGGAAACTTCGTGTTCGCATCGTTCAACGTCATCATAATGTTCGGCGTCATACCGATTGTGATGAGGATGTTCAACGCCGGGACATCGACGGCGGTGCTCGCGATCCCGAAATGGATCAACTACGCGATGCTCCCCACGATGTTTACCTTGATGATTTTCAGGTTGATGCAGGACTCGATCATCAGGGTCGGAGAGTACAGGAAGCTGATGGCCGGCCAAGCCGGGAAGGGGGCCTGACATGGCGCCGTTGACTTTGGCACTCGTGGCGGTCGTTCTCCTCGCGATAGGGGTACCCGTCGGAATTTCTTTGGGGTTAGGCATGGTCGCCGTCGCCATGGGCTTTCATACGACCAACCTCGGCTTCCTCGCGCAGTCGATGTACTCGGGCTTCGAATCGTTGCCGCTGACGGCGATTCCATGCTTCATGCTTGCGGGCGCGGTGATGGAGACGGGGGGCTTGTCCAAGCGTCTCGTCAACGTCGCGGACAAGATGTTCGGTAATACGACCGGCGGACTCGGAACGGTGACCGTCGTCGCGTGCTTGTTCTTCGGCGCCATCTCCGGCTCGGGTCCCGCGACGGTCGCGGCGATAGGCGGGATCATGATCCCGTACATGGTCAAAGCCAAGTATGACAAGACTTACGCCACCGGCCTCTCGGCGGTCGCCGGCGGGCTCGGCGTGATCATGCCACCTTCAATACCGCTCGTAGTCTACGGCGTCGCGACCAACACCTCGATAGGCGACCTCTTCCTCGCCGGTGTCGTGCCCGCGTTCATTGTGGCCGCCTTCCTTACCGGCGTCAACGTGATCCGCTCCAAACAGCTCGGCTACCACGGCAACGGGATCCCGTTCAGTCTGAAAGAACTGTTCAAGGCCATCTGGGACGCGAAGTGGGCCCTGCTGATGCCACTGCTCATCCTGGGCGGCATATACGGCGGCATATTCACGCCGACCGAGGCAGCTGTCATCGCGACCTTCTACGGGATCATCATCGGCTTGTTCGTATACAAGGAACTGTCGCTCAAATCCCTCTGGAACATGCTGGTCAAGAACACCTCGTTCGTAGGCGGCGTCATGTTGACTTTCGCCCCTGCGGCCGCGATGGGCGCAGTCCTTTCATTGCTCAGGATACCGCAAGGGCTGACCGAGGCCCTATTCGCGATATCCAACAGCAAGTGGGTAGTGCTCCTTATAGTCAACGTGTTCCTGATTTTCGTCGGCATGGTAATGGACACCACCTCGGCGAATATCATCTTCTCGCCGATCCTGCTGGCGGCCCTGAAGCCCTACGGCATAGATCCCATCCATTTCGGCCTCATCATGACGGTCAACCTGGCGATAGGCTTCGTCACCCCGCCGGTGGCGGCCAACCTGTTCGTCGCTTCGGGAATGACGGGCATACCTCTCGATAAAATCGTCAAGAAAGCTTTTCCTTTCATCGTAGCGATGTTCATTGCTCTCATGATCCTGGTCTACTTCCCGGTGACGAGCATAGGGTTCGTCAACCTGGTAACGGGAAGATAGGGTAGGGCGATAATCGACCGTGGGACCGCGTCCGCTCCGTTCAAGGTGGTGGTCGCGGTCCATTTGGAATATTGAACGTGTTCGCCTCCGGCGAACTGCGGTACGACTCCCTTCTGGCGCTCGCCTCTGACTTCACTCCATCGCTGGTTGTCAGAACCCTTGGGGTTCTTCAAGCAGGACGAATGTGACGCGCCCCGGTTGGACCTCTCCCTGTAGGAGAAGGATCTTGTTCGCTTGGCTGTTGAAGGTTTCCGGAAGGCCGTAGGCTTTCCGGGCTCGGGCTGATTCGAGGGGCACCACATAGCTTTGGAGCCTTTCCATTGCCTCGTCCATATCCTTCACTATCTTTTGGCTTCCCACGACGAATATCACCTTGCCGGCCCCTGAGGCGTAGGCGGGGAGCTGGCTTCCGGTAAGGGACGCGATGACGGCAATCCCGTCGTCGGTGAGAGCGTGGACGCTGCCGAGAGCCACATCGGGAGACGCTCCGAGTTTTCTCATTTCCCTGCCCTGGGTCGCCTGGGTCATCGATCCAAGCTTTGCTCGAACCGACTCGTAGCGTCCGCTTTCGTTGAATTCCTTGGCGATGCCGGTAGACTCGAGCGTCATGGAAGCCATTGTGAATACCTCGGAGCCTATCGGTACCATGTCCTTGAGCTTCGCCAAGGCCGCTTCTCCATCCTTTGCGACCAATGCCTCGAACCCGCGCTTGTGCAGGCTCTCCACGACCTTTCCAAGACGAGTCCTGTCTTTGCTCTCGGCGAATGTTGTCATAAGAACCTCCTGTATCGTTGTTGATGTCGCTTATTATTACAAAGCAACTATATATTGTATAGTAACTATGGACTTGTTATATGACAAGCAAAATGATATGCTTTTTGCATGGATACGGAACCGTCGATCTGCCCCGCTATACAACGCGCCTTCGAAATCCTCGGCAAGAAATGGGTATCCTTGATTCTGCATACGCTACTCGGAGGTCAGCATTTTTATGGGGATCTACGGCGGGCGGTACCCAAGCTGAGCGATAGAGAACTCTCCCAGCGGGTGAAAGAACTCGAGAGCGAAGGGTTGGTCGAACGTCTCGTTTCGCAGGGGAGCCCCGTTCGGGTAAGTTATCGCCTGACACCCCGGGGAGCGGCCCTGCGGCCGGTACTGGAAGGCATCGCCGGCTGGGCGAACGATTTCCAGGCTGAGAATAAGAAAGCGGGTGAGTAAATCCCGGGAGCACAGGTCAATAGTTAGTTCCTCGAAGCTTGTGGCTGGTATTCATTCGACACCATGGGAAGCGATGGTATTCAGCAAGTTATACTATCAGCGGTACCTTCGGGCATGCAGACACAAGCTTCGAGGAACTAGAAAATGGTTACAAACTAGCGCCAGAAGGGAGTCGCCTTCCGCTCGCCGACATCCTGTCGGCATCGCTACAGGCCGCCTCAGAACCTCTCGGCGCATCCATGCGCCGAGCCCTCTTTGTCTCGTTGGAAGGGGGATACCCCCTCGAACGTCGGAATACCGACGTTCTCACCCCCGCGGCGCTGCGAGTCTCGCGCCGCGCGGTTCGACTCCCTTCTGGCCTTTAAATAAATCAGCCCGCCTTACGGCGGGCTAGATACTGTAGCGCCAGAAGGGAGTCGCCTTCCGCTCGCCGACATCCTGTCGGCATCGCTACA
>CAZKJA010000396.1:0-3470 GCA_964552925.1 uncultured Treponemataceae bacterium | reverse complement strand
CGCCTTCGAAGGGGATGGTGATGCCGATGTAATGATCCTCGGAGAAAGTCGTAGTAAATGCTGTTGTTGTGCTTGCTGGGCTTGCGGCGCTTGATGTGATGGTCGTGGAGTTGACCGTTGCACCGGAATAATTGACTACTGTCGTTTGCGAAACCAGCGTTGAAGAAGTAGTGAAACTCGTAGAGAAAAGGACGCTCGGGGTCGCTCCCAGCATGAATCCGAATTTCCAGCCTTCCGGCAGGAGTACGAGACCCATTGGCAGGCTGCACGATCCATTAATCGTAAGTGTTTTCGCAGGATCGCCAGTGTAGGCAACCGTGGTATGGTCATACGCGGTCGCTGCGTCAAGAGCGCCAGAAGCGTTGAGAGTCTGAGTATAGGAAGTTGTTCCGGTCATCCAGGCCGAGCCGCCGTTGCTTGTCGTTGCAAGCGATAGTCCGACTCCGGGCTGGACCTTGAAGCTTATTCCGCTTGCCGGCTCAAAAGCGAATACGCGGCCACCGCCAAGACCCGCGGTGATTCCGACGCTCGACGTGTAGGTGGCATTGTAGACAGTATAGGTTCCGCCAGTGAGCGCGGTTTTGGCGGCGAGGACTGACAGATCATACGGGCGATTCAATTGGTCGTAGGTATATTCGGCTCCGTCGATTCCGATGTCAACAACAGCCGAGGCGATCCACTCGTTTCCGGACTCATCGATCGGCAGTGTCAGTTCGTATGCTACGCCGACGTCAGTTGAGCTGGTTTTTGAAGTCAAAGCGAGCGTCGTATCGTCAACGCTTGCGCCTCCAACGGAGTCGGCATGAAGGGACTCGACATAGCTGTATGCAGCGGAGCTGTCATTGGATGCGAACGTGGCATCGAGGTATGCGACATGCTCGAGTTTTCCGGTTCGCATGGCGAAGGGGATTCCGAGGCGAAGGGTATCGATGAACGCATACTCACCCGAAACGCCAGCGCCAGGCAAGGCTGCCGGGTCGACGTTGGTCGTCGATTCGCTTGTGGTGTAGTCGAGCGTCGCGACGGGTATTACGCCGACGCCGGAAGCGTTGTAGTTGTACGTACTGACGAAATTGCCAAAGTAGCCATTGGCGGCAGCGGTATCGGCTGTATCGTTCACGCCACTCGCATTGATGTACAAGCCAAAGGTAGCCGGACCCAGCCTGGAAAGCGCCTGAATGTCGAATGCATAGTTTCTGAACATGATGGTATCGGTTGGCGAGAACGCTGTACTCAGATCAATCCAATTGTACGAGGTCGTCGTTGTACCCGATACGACGTTTACGGCTGCCGTCGTGTTGGTCGTACTGTCGCCTGCGATAGTCCTGTTTACGAGGTCTGTAATGGCCATCGACGTATAGAGTGATATTGGCAGCGATCCAGCCATGAAGAAGCCCAGGCTGAGAGGTGTTGTTACAGAAGGGGTACCGAAGGCAACAACTTCGCTGAAATCGATAATTCCAGAAACAGGATTACCAAGACCTGCAAACAGGAAATTCTGGTCGTAGAGTCCGAAGTCGGGATTGGTCTGGAATGAAAGATCGATTTCGTTTTCGAACAGTCCCATGGTCATGCCGTTTTGCATTGAATTCGGAACAAATTGTCCGAATGCCGGCCCTGCCAGGACCGCAATAAGCAACAGCGCGATAAAAATACGTTTCATGTCTTTCCGTCCTTAATAAATGGATTGTAGATGGCAGGAATTGTCATGTTCGGCAACGTCAGACCTTTCGCCGGGAATCGGGTTCCCCGCGATCAGGCACCATTCGCTGCCCAATTGACCACCCCTATACTGCTTCCCGGCAACGCCGGTATGATTCGAGCGTATGCCAAGGGCGATTTGCTGTCAAGATTGGCAAGCCTGGGCATGCATGAAGATGGCCCAATCCTGGTTTTCAGCCTTGATCGGGTGATTTGCTCGATGGCAGGATTGTCATATAATAAAAGCATGAACCAATGGGAAAAGCCATGAAGAGTCTGGCGATGCGAAGATTATACTGCAAAGCGGTAAACGCGCTCAGCTTTTCGTCCGAACTGTTCAAGCTCAGGCGGGAGCTCAACGCCAGGATAGACGCTCCGGGCTCGATCGGTTCCGATACCCAGGCTCATTCGCTCGGCGTGTCCAGGTGGTTCAGGAACAGGCGGATCACCATAGCGGAAGCCTACCTGATGGTCGTCAAGGAGCTGGAATCGACGCATTCGAAGGCCAGGCTCCGGGCGCTCAGGATGATGGTCGACGTGTCGTTCCACGCGAAGACGCTCGATATGCCTCTCAATACCGCCCGGGTGCAGATGGCCTTGATAAAGGAAGCGGTAAAGAACCGGAACAACCGGCGCAAGCAGCTCGAACTGCTGCACGACTTTTCGCTCGCCTCGCACGGGCAGCCCCAGGTCATCCGCAAGCTGCTCGACGAACTCAACGTTATCGAGCTGCCCGAGACCGGCGCCCGGCTCAAGACGCTGGAGATGGGATGGGACGAACACGTCCACGACACGGCGACTTCCGGGCGCAAGAACCCTACCCAGCTGCTCATCGACGCCTTCATAAAAGGCATCTCCGAACTGACGATCGCCTACAGTTCGGCGGCCTCCATCAACCTGATGGCCGAGGCTATCGACGCCGGCAAGATCGTCGGCATTCGGGTACACCTGGGGCTGGAGTTCAGCATGCTCGCCAGCGGCCGGCGCTTCCACTTCATGGCGATACTTCCTGTGTTCAAGAACGGCAAGGATGCTTCGCATTGGTTCAGCCAGCACGCCTCCAGCCTCAAGGTGATACTCGAAGGGCTCGAGAAAAACCAGGAGAACAGGGTCGACGCGGTCAAGAAGCTTCTCCAATACTTCAACGAGACGGCGCTCAAGGAACTCAACGCCGGCTACCCGGAGGACCGCATCTACACGGTCCCCAAGCTGAAGATGAAGGAACTGCTGCTCACGGTTCCCGAGACGGCCGTCAACCGTCTTCATCTCGGCGAGTTCCTCTTCGGAAAATACAAGCCGGTGCTCTTCAACAGGGCGATGCGGCTCAAGGTCCAGCACGAGAAAGCCAGGCGGGACGCCAGGAAAAAACTCATATCGGATTGGGAACTTCGCATCATAGAGGAACGGTACAAAAACCTGAAAACCGAGTACCGCACGCTGTACGCGGATGCCCTGCAAAAAAAATACTTCACCAACCCGGACATAGGCGATTACCAGACAGTCTTTTCCGACATGGCGAGGATCAAGGCGATACTCGCCAAGGCAGGATGCGCGCTCAAGGTTTTACACCCCCTCGAGCACGGATTCGAGCAGGCCAGAGTGCTGCTCGAGCATTGCCGCGGCGTGATCGACAAGGTCGAGATCTACAACATGCAGGATTCCATCCGTCGGGATCCCGAACAGATACTCAAGCTAGCCCGCCTTGTAAACGATATGAACATGGAGAGCGAGCGGAAAGGCCTCGCCCCGTACATTCCCGTGTGCGGCAG
>CAZKJA010000395.1:0-3478 GCA_964552925.1 uncultured Treponemataceae bacterium | reverse complement strand
TGAATGACAACCACTTCATCGATACAAGAGCACCTGTTTTTCTTTTTAACATCCATAAGCGATCAGGCAAACAAAGATTATAATAGTCTCTTTCAACATAACCGCTCTCACCCACTAATTCAGGGGTATTCATCCTGCTAACTAGGATCGAGTCGGCAACAGGTGGAGTCTTTGCCCTAGCAAGATCAATAGGTGCAATTTCCTTAGATTCCCCTGGATAGAACTTCCCCCTATAAACGCAAGATGTTTTTAATACCGCTAAACCAGTCAGTTCAACTCCATCTTTCGAATCAATAGAATTTACACTTACACCTGATACAATTTGTCCAATACAACTCGATAGGTTTGTAGCTCCCCACTCCTCCGGTATCACCCCAGCCTCGGTCTTCCTGTATCCCTTGGGTACCTTAAGCTCGCTCATGCCTCGAGCCCCATACGCTTCAGATGGGCGGATACTTTCTTTGACATTTCGTCGACCGACCGTTCGAGGACAGGCAGGGGTTCGGCGTAACGTTCCTCCAGTTCCTTGACGCGGGAGGCCAAACTGGCGGTTACGCGGGTTACTTCGGCTTCCGCCGCTTCCTGTATCGCGGCCAGCCACTTGTGTTCCACCACGATGTTCTTGATCTCGGCCTCGGGCAGGCGAGCGTAACGGGCCAATACCTTATCATCGAGGGCGGCCTGCGCGACTCTTTGCGCCTTGTTCGCCTCCGACTCCGCGTCGATTAGCCGCTCGCAGTTTTCCAGGGTTTCGCGCGTCTCTGCCAGTTCAGCGGAGGAACCCAGCGCCTTGAGCGCGGCCCTGACGCTTACCTTGGTCGCCTTGCCCTTGTCGTTCACGGCGTCGGCGAGCGCGCCCTCGTCGCCGGAGTTCTCTTCTAAGTACTCCTCCAGCTCAGCCGCGGCGGCCTCGGCCCTGGCGCGCAGGTCTTCGAGCGCGGTCTCGTCGGCTGGAAAGAACGCGCGCGATACCAGGGCCGGAGGCAGGAGATCCATTTTGTATTTCTTGCGGCCTATGGTCAGGTCGGGCGTCTCCTTTATCTTTGTGTCCTTGTCTTCAAGCACCGCCCGCGGCTGGGCGGCCAGTTTCCAGCCGTCGGATACCAGCAGGTACAGGTCGTCCTGCATGGTCTGGGCCCAGTAGTCCATCAGGCGCTGGTAGAGGTCGTACGGGTCGATGATGGGCGTCCCGGCGTAGAGCGCCAGCAGGTCCTCTGCCATGGCGGTAATCAGGACGCGGGGATTGTCGCCCTGTCGTATGGCCCGGAGCGCCGGCTCCCATTTAGCGCGCCACAGCGCGAAGGTCTTCTTGACCGAGTCCGAGAACGCCGAGAATTCCTCGTGGCCCAGAATAGCCTGCTTGACCTCGGCGCTTTCCAGCCTGGCCTCGCTGTAGCCTGTGCGGTCGCCTTTCTTGAACAGCGCCTTGCGGAGCGTCGGAAAGACGGCCCAGTACTGGCTCAGGGCGTCAATGTCGCGGTTGGGTATGCCGCCCCGGAGGTGGCCGTCCAGGTCCTGCAGGTCTTCCGGCTCGGAGGAGTCGATGTAGCGCGGTATGTTAAGGTTGTAGTCGTTGGCGTCTCCGGCTATCTCCGACAGCGGTACCATGCGCGAGTAGCGGGGCAGCTCGACGCGATTGGTGAACACGTCGACTATCTTGTGGATGTCCTGTTCGCGCAGGCGGTTCTTGCTGCCGTCCTTGAGGAAGCCCTTGGATGCGTCGACGATGAAGAGGCCCTTCCGGGCGACGGCGTTCTCCTTGTCAATGACGATGATGCATGCGGGGATGCCGGTGCCGAAGAACAGGTTGGCCGGCAGGCCGATGATGCCCTTGATCAGGCCCCGCTCGACGAGGCGCTTTCGTATGTCGGCTTCCTTGCCGCCGCGGAACAGCACGCCGTGAGGCAGGATGATGGCGCCCTTGCCCGTGCTCTTGAGCGAGCTGACCAGGTGCAGCAGGAAGGCGTAGTCGCCGTTCTTCTCCGGCGGTACGCCGTACTCGAAGCGGCGGAACTCGTCGTCCGCGGGCTTTATGCCGTTGGCCCAGGCCTTGGTGGAGAACGGCGGATTGGCCACCGCGTAGTCGAAGAGGTGCAGGCCGCCTGACTTGTCCTTGAAGTGGGGGGACGAGATGGTGTTGCCCCGCCATATCTCTGCCGTGGCGTGGCCGTGCAGTATCATGTTCATGCGTGCCAGCGACCAGGTGGCGTTGTCCATCTCTTGCCCATAGATCGCGATCTTTTGGGAACCCGACTCGTTCGCGGCCTTGATGAGCAGGGAGCCCGAGCCGCAGGTAGGGTCGTAGACAGTCGGCTCCTTGAGCCGGTATGCCTCCCCTATGCCTATCACCTTGGCCATGATCCTGGACACCTCGGCCGGCGTGTAGAACTGCCCCTTGCTCTTGCCTGACTCGGTGGCGAAGTTGCGCATCAGGTACTCGTACGCGTCGCCCAGGAGGTCGTCGCCGTCGGCCCGGTTGGCGCTGAAGTCCAGGCCCTCGAATATGCCTATGAGCCTCGCCAGCCTGTCCTGCATCTCCTTGCCGGAACCCAGCTTGGCGTCGTCGTTGAAGTCGGCCTGGTCCACGACGCCCTTGAGCTCGTTGGCCTCGGCGAATTTGGCGATGATCTTGTTGATCTTCTCGCCTATCTCCTTGTCGCCCTTGAGCCGGACCATGTCGGCGAAACCACCGCCGTCGGGCACCGCTATCAGAGCGTCCTTCCTGCCGGCGTTGCGATCGGAGACGTACTTCATGAACAGGAGGGTGAGCACGTAGTCTTTATATTGACTGGCGTCCATGCCGCCGCGCAACTCGTCGCAGCTCTGCCAGAGCGAAGAATAGAGCTGGGATTTCTTTATCGCCATGATGCGTTCCTCGGTGCATAAGCCATCTGAATGGCTGGCAGTATAGCATTGAAACGGCGAGGCGTTGAGGGGATCAATCGTCAGTGTGTATGATGCCCTCCCGGTGAAAAAACTTCTTCAACAGGCCTGTATGCCATGCGGTGAATCTGCTACTATCCGGATATGACCTACATCACCGGTTTCCACGCGATGGAAGAACTCGTTCGCTCAGGCGCCGCAAAAGGCGCTACGCTGCTCGTCGCGGCGGCCGGCCCACGCGTCAAGAAGATTGCAGAGATGGCGAAGAAGGCGGGTATGCGTTCGAACGCCGTATCGGCCAGGGAACTCGACGCGCTGGCGCCGGACAACCGCGGTGCGGCCGTCGAGCTGCCCGGCGACGCTCCCGCCGTCGAGCTCGACCTTGACGAATGGCTTAGCCGGGGCGTGCCGGAACAGGCGCTCGTCGTGATACTCGACCATATAGAAGATCCGCACAACCTCGGCGCGATACTCCGCTCCGCCGACGTGTTCGCGGCGGACCTCGTCATCGTGCCCGAGCGCCGGGCGGCCAGGGAAACCGATACCGTCTCGCGTTCGTCGGCCGGCGCGGTCGCGTACGTGCCGGTCGCGACAG
>CAZKJA010000394.1:0-3520 GCA_964552925.1 uncultured Treponemataceae bacterium | reverse complement strand
GGACGGCGCTCCTCTCGACGTCTCCACGAAGTATTACTGGAAAGCCAGAGCATACAAGCAAGGCGCCTGGGACGTGGACTGGAGCCCGGTCGCGTCGTTCACGACCGGGTTCACATTTACGTGGACGCAAAGGACATCGGTCGGATACCACACATGGACTTCAATCGCCTCGAGTTCCGATGGCAGCAGGCTCGCGGCGACAACTTCCAATGGGGATGTCTACGTATCGAGCGATTCCGGTGCCACGTGGATCGATCATAACGTATCAGGATATAAAGTATTGACAAGCATAGCCTCGAGCGATGACGGCGCCAGATTAGCTGTAGTCGCGAGGAGCTACTATGGTCAAAGGCCTTATATCTATACTTCAACCGATTATGGTACTTCTTGGATACCGCAGTCGGAAGCGGGCGCTCGAGATTGGGTAGCAATTGCTTCAAATTCCGACGGGACCCATCTCGCCGCGATTGGCCGGGACACGGATTCTGGAGAAACCCACATTTAAACTTCTAGTACTTCCGGAGCCGCATGGACGCGAACTGAAGCAGGCAACCGTGAGTGGCATTCGGTGGCTTTAAATTCCGATGGTTCCCGATTGGCGGCAGCGGCCCATAATGGATATCTATATACCTCGACAGACGGTGGCGTTTCCTGGATTGAGCTTATAGTACCAGGAATCAGGCGCTGGATATCTATCGCCTCCAATGAAGACGGAACGCGCCTCGTAGCCGCGGGTTACGGTACGTACATTTGGGTTTCCAACGATGCGGGGGCAACATGGACGGAACAGACGGATGCAGGATTGCGGGACTGGCTATCAGTCGCCTGTAATTCCGACGGCACTCGCCTCGCGGCAACTGAAGAATATTACAATATTTGGGCTTCTTCCGACGCCGGGAATTCCTGGATCATGCAATCCACACCGGGCACCAAAAATTGGCGATCAATTTGTTATAGCTCGGACGGTTTGAAGCTTGCCGCGGTTGGTCGATATGGAGATTTGTGGACAGGCTCTGCGTCGCCTTGGGAATAGCGATCAAGGCTCGATGAAACAAAACCATCCTTGGAAATGAAAGGTTAAAATAATATGAAACGCATCCTGTTCCCGCTCCTGTTGATAATCCCGTTCATCTGCCTGCCGGCCCAGAGCCCCGCGGATTTCTATGAGAAAGTCGCCGCCGCGACCGTCTATATCAAGCACGAGGTTTTCATGGATCCGGCCTTGTGCCGCGACGTGGGTCTGTTCAAGCGATGGGAGGAACGCCGCTCGTCGAAGTTGCTGTCTTCCCATGTCGCGCTGGCCAGCGGCTCGGGTTTCCTCGTAGGCGACGAGGGCTTGATCCTGACCAACCGGCACGTCGCGGAAAACGACGGCCTGCCCGAGATACGGACGAGGACGGCCAACGCGATCGCCGCGTCCCTGGTCGGGGACGCGACCAAGGACTTCAGCGCGGTTGAGGTTAAGCGGCTCAAGCTGGACATCTTCGCGATGATTACCAAGGGAGCCTACCGCTTCAGCGTGACGGTCGGGAAACAGGTGGTAACCGAAATCTGGACCATCGCGGTCGCCGGGAAGGACGCGCCTGACATCGCGGTGCTCAAGGTGGCCCTGGAGGGAAAGAAGGGACTGCACCTCGCGCAGTCCGATGCGCTCGGCCAGAAATTCGTCGGGCAGGATGTGTTCAGCTTCGGGTTTCCCCTGGGCAGCTCCATGGAATCCAGCTTCAAGGACCTCGTCGTAACGATGAACAAGGGGACGGTCTCGGCTCTCAGGAAGGATCCCCTGGGAATCCAGCATACCGCGGCGATAAGCAAGGGCAATTCCGGCGGTCCCCTCGTCGACCAGTCCGGAACGGTAGTGGGCATGAACACCGCGCTCCTCGAGGAAGGCAACAGCCTGTTCTTCGCGGTAGGCGTCGACCGTATCCGTGAGTTCCTGGCTGCCAAGGCGATCTCCCTCCCGGAACCGGCGCCCGCCGGAGCGATCGCGCAGGGGCCGGCCTCCGTGACGCCTGTCCCGGCAGTGGTGCCGGCAACGGTGCCGGCGACGGCGGGTGTGGCGGCAAAGCCGTCGGGCCTGGTGACCAACGCGGACGGCGAGGTCGAGGTATCCGCCAGCGTCTTCGTCGAGAGCGAGGAAGGCGCGGAGATCCTGCTTGCCGGGCGCAAGGTCGGCGTGGCGCCGATGTTCGTTACCCTGACCGAAGCCCTGACGCCGATTACCGTCAGCGGCTCCGGCGGCAAATTTCACGCGTTGCTGAGGTTGTCGCCGGAGCTTCGAGGATCTACGGTTGTCAAGGCCGCGCTCAACCCGGTGGGAGACCTCTTCATCGCCTCCAACACCGATTCCGCGCGCGTACGCGTCGACGGTATTGATCTCGGCGACTTCGGGACAGGGGTATTCCATGATCTCGCAGCTGGCGATTGCCTGGTCGAACTCGTCGGGGAGGATCTCTACGGCTCGCTGATCGTGAGGATAGAACCCGGCACGATCACGCAGGCACGGCTGAGCGTTGGTCCGGTAGGCAGTATCGGGATCGTTGCCCCGGAGAACGCAAAAACCGTTATCAGCGGTCCGGACTGGTCCATGACCGTCTCAGGGAGCGCCGACTTGGGGAACATCCCCGCGGGCGAGGTTGCGTTGAAAACTGAAGCCGCCGATTTCCCGGCCGCCGAAACGAAAGTCGTCCTGGGTCAGGGCAAGAAATCAACGTGGAAACCGTATTCTGCCGGCATACTCACATTTTCCGTCACGCCTGCGGACTCCGCTTGCGAGTTGACGAACGGTACCGTGATCCAAACCCGCGGCGCGGCGGAATCGATGGAGCCGGGAACGTACCAAGCCATACTACGACGTCCAGGGTACCTGGACTCCTCGGTAGCCTTCACCGTTACTGCCGGCAAGCGGACCGTCGTCGCGGCGAACCTGACCGAACTGAAGCGCGGAACCATCGTGCTGCCCCGTTTCGGCAGCCCGCTCGACATACTCGTGGAAGGGACCAGGTTCAAGGGCAAGGATGGACCAGAAAACACCGTGATCTACGAAGGCATCCCCGCGGGCTATACGCTGACGCTCGCCTTCGATTCCCCTGCCGGGTTGAAGACGGACATCCCTGAACGACGGCTTGCCCTGGCCGAGGGCGAGACGGCCAGGCTCGACCTTCCATCGGGCCGCATATCGATGCCTTGGGTTCCTGCCGGCGCTTCGGTGCTGATCGGAAAGCAGGCGCTCGTCGTGCTCAAGGACGAGGCCGAACTGGGATTCCTGTCGCAGCCCCTTCCTCCGGGCACGTACGAGCTGGAAATCCGGGGAGGACCCGAAGGAACGGATATTTCACTCACCGCTATCGTCAAATCCGATATGTCTTCGGAGCCGGAAGGCTACAAGGCGCGGTTGATAGAGAGACTGATTACGGCCAGGAGCAAGGTTGCCACCGACATCTCGCTTTTCCATAAAAAAAATCTTGGCTCTTATATAAGCATTGGTACCGGTGTCGTCGGTACTGTCGGCGCCGTTGCG
>CAZKJA010000393.1:0-3522 GCA_964552925.1 uncultured Treponemataceae bacterium | reverse complement strand
CTGACAGCCCAGAGATCTTCGGTGATCCCCGTCGACGGCGATGGCCGGGCGCTCCATCCGGCCATCATGTGGCAGGACACGCGCACGGAGGGCCTGTGCGCCAGAATGGAGCCGGACCAGGCAGCGGTGTTCGGGCGCAGCGGCCTCCGCATCTACCCGGTCTTCTCGGCGGTAAAGATGCGCTGGTTCAAGGAAGAACGGCCGCAGATCTACAAAGCGGCCCACAAGATGCTCGGGATCCAGGACTTCCTTCTCCACGAACTGACAGGGCTTTTCGTCACGGACCGCTCGCTTGCAAGCCGCACCAACCTCTTCAACCTGGAGACGCTCGAGTGGGACGACGAACTGCTCCGCCGCTTCGGCCTCGAGCGGCGGCTTCTATGCGACCTTGTCGACCCGGGCGCGGTAGCCGGCATCCTTTCGGCGGCGATGGCGGCTTCCACAGGATTGCCGACCGGCTTGCCGGTGATTTCCGCGGGCGGCGACCAGCAGTGCGCGGCCCTCGGCCTCGGCCTTGCGGGTCCCGGGAGGGTGATAGCGAATACCGGCACCGGATCCTACCTTATAGCCGGCGTCGATCGGCCGGTGATCGATCCGGCAATGTCGATTTCGTGCAACGTGGCCGCTGTGCCGGGCTCGTTTATCCTCGAGGCCGGCTCGCCAACCGCCGGTTCAATTCTCCGCTGGTTCAACCGGGAGTTCCACCGCGACTGTTCCGGCGGGGAGAACGACTTCAGCCAGGTTATAGCCGAGGCGGAAACATCGCCGCCTGGCGCCAACGGCGTCATACTTCTACCGCACTTCAAGGGACGTGGCGCGCCCCGCTGGGACCCGGGCGCCCGGGGAGCCTTCATAGGCCTCTCCCAGGCGAGCACCCGGGGCGACCTCGCCAGGGCTATACTCGAGGGCATCGCCGCCGAGCTGGCGGAGAACCTCGATGCTGTAGAGGCGCTCGGCGGCGCCGCGGACACTATAGCCGTATCGGGCGGGATGACGGCGTCGCGGCTCTACTGCCAGCTACAGGCCGACCTGTACGGACGTCGGGTCGAACGGCCTGACGAGACCGAGGCGACGGCGCTCGGCGCATGGATATCCTGCGCAGTCAGGCTGGGTATGTATCCAGGCTACCAGGAAGCCCACCGCGCGGCCACCGAAGGTCGGCCGGGTGGATCGTTCGTGCCGGATCCGGCGGCGACGGCCGTATACCGGCGCATCGCGATAAAAAGAAAGCGCCTGTACGAGGCGATCCGCGCCTGCGACACCAAGGAGGAACTACAATGAAATACGAAGCACTGAGGACGGAGACCCTGGAAGCCAACCTCGAACTGCCCGCACTCGGCCTCGTCGATTTTACCTGGGGCAACGTCAGCGTGCTCGACCAGGCAAGCGGCCTCGTCGCCATCAAGCCGAGCGGCGTACCCTACGACTCGCTCCAGGCCGAGGACATCGTAGTAGTCGACCTTTCCGGGCTGATCGTCGACGGGAAGCTGAAACCCTCGTCGGACCTCGCGACGCACCTCGAACTCTACCGCAATTTCAAGGGCATACGCTCGGTCGTCCACACCCACTCGTCGTGGGCAACCGCCTGGGCGCAAGCCTGCCGCGGGATCCCCGCGCTCGGGACCACGCACGCCGACTATTTCCGCGGCACGGTACCCTGCACACGGTCGATGAGCCAGGCCGAGACCTCGGTTGAGTACGAACTTGAAACTGGCCGCGTTATAGTCGAGACCTTCCGTAAAACGGGAATAGACCCGCTTTCGATGCCTGCCGTGCTGGTCGCAAGCCACGGGCCGTTCACCTGGGGCTCCAGCGGAGCCGACGCCGTGCACAACGCCGCCGTCCTGGATATCGTCGCGAAGCTGGCGGCGCGGACTTTCGATATCGAAGCCGGCATACCCGACATGCCCGACCACCTGCTTGCCAAGCACTTCGACCGCAAGCACGGACCGAACGCCTACTACGGGCAGGCCAAGGCGTGAGCGATCTGGCGCTACTGCTCCTGGCCTTCGCGCTCGGGGTCATGCTGTCGGTGTACCAGCCGATGAACGCCACCGTCTCCCGATTGACCGGTTCGCCTATCCTCGCCAATGTCGTATTCTATTTCATCGGGCTGGCGACTTCGGTCGTCCTGCTCCTCGCCTCGGGCGGTCTCAAGTACGCATCACGTCTGCGCGGCATGCCGCCGATCCTGTACACGGCGGGAATCATGAGCGCGTTCATGGTCCTGGGCACAATCATCCTCCTGCCCAGGCTGGGTGCGCGGCGGCTGTTCCTCCTTCAGGTTTCCGGCCAGATCCTCATGGCGATGGTGATCGCCCACTTCGGCCTGCTCGGGCTTCCCCACGACCCGCTCTCACCGAGGAAGATTGCGGGAGCGGTCATCCTGCTCATCGGGGCGATCATCTCGATGGGTTGAGGGCAATATTCACCTTTCCGGTGAGTGTCAGGTACCGAGATTCAAAGCATGGGAAGCCCATACAAAATGCATCCGTAATTTGGCAACTCATTCTTTTTTGAATAGATTTAATGCTTCCTTTTATACTTGATTAGAACGCCAGTTGTACATATAATATATGTATGCTAGATCTGTTATTTTCCTGGGATCCAGAAAAGGACAAGATCAACCAGGAAAAGCATATCGGCATAAGCTTTGAAGAGGCCAAAACCGTATTCTATGACGAATATGCTCGCTTGATATTTGACCCATCGCATTCTCAAGATGAAAACCGATTTATTTTACTGGGCATCAGTCAAAAACGCAGAATGTTGGTCGTCTGCCATTGTTATCGTGAAAACGAAACAATGATTCGTATCATTTCTGCCAGGAAAGCGAATTCCAGGGAGGAGAAGGAATATGCAAGATTCAGACATGCTTGATTCATACGATTTTGGTGAATCAATTAAGAATCCCTATACTCCAAATCTTAAAAAACCTATAACAATTCGCATAGAAAACGAGACAATCAAATATTTCAAGGAACTATCGGCAGAAATCGGTATTCCTTATCAAACGCTTATAAATCTATTTCTTGCACAATGCGCCCAGGAGCATCGTCGACCTTCGATAAAATGGAACTAAGATTTTATAAAACTGATCTACCCGCTATGGATTCGACCTCTGGCTCATGCCTCATCACGGAAGTATATTCCATGAGAGGTACCACACCATGAAACAAACTGGAACAGCAAGAAAAGCTTCAGTGATTTATATTTCCCACGGCGGCGGCCCGTTGCCTATCCTCGGCGACCCTGGACACAAGGCGATGGTCGAATTCATGAAGGCCCTGCCGTCGCGTTTGCCCAGACCGGATGCTATCCTGGTCGTCAGCGCGCACTGGGAAGAGAAGACGGCAACCTTGCTGGGAGCGTCGAATCCCCCGCTCCTGTACGATTACTACGGCTTCCCCAAGGAAGCGTACTCGATCACCTACCCAGGCCCGGGAAGTCCCGGCCTCGCCGGCAGGATCGCCGAAATGATGGGAGCCCACGGCATCCTGGCCAGGCTCGACCCCGGGCGGG
>CAZKJA010000392.1:0-3537 GCA_964552925.1 uncultured Treponemataceae bacterium | reverse complement strand
AACAGGATCCTGGCAGAGGACGAAAGCGCCGCCAGCGGTGATTTTTCCAACGATATCCCAAAGCCGAAGGAAATCAAGGAATATCTTGACCAGTACGTGATAGGCCAGGATTATGCCAAGAAAGTCCTTTCCGTAGCCGTCTACAACCACTACAAGAGAATAGCCAACTCGAGCGAGCTCACCGATGGTATCGAGCTTGAAAAATCCAATGTACTATTGCTCGGGCCTACAGGCACCGGCAAGACCTTGCTGGCGCGGACCTTGGCAAAAAAACTCAACGTGCCGTTTGCGATAGCCGACGCGACCACCCTCACGGAGGCCGGTTACGTGGGCGAGGATGTCGAAAATATCCTCCTCAAGCTAATCCAGAACGCCGGCGGCAACGTTTCCATAGCGGAAAAAGGAATAATCTACATCGACGAGATCGATAAGATCGCGCGGAAAACCCAGAATGTTTCCATCACCCGCGACGTTTCCGGCGAGGGGGTCCAGCAAGCCCTGCTCAAGATCATAGAAGGCACGGTCGCCAATGTCCCGCCGCAAGGCGGACGGAAGCACCCGCAGCAGGAGTATATTCGGATCAACACTACGAACATCCTGTTCATTTGCGGCGGTGCATTCGTCGGCCTCGACAAGACAATTGAAGCGCGCGTCGCCAAGGCGGCGCTCGGTTTCGGCGCCGAGGTGCAACCGAGAACAAAGGCGGGGCTCCGGGAACTGTATTCGAATATGCACCCCGACGACCTCGTCAAGTACGGCATGATCCCCGAATTCATAGGCAGGCTTCCGATACAGGTGGCTCTGGACAACCTCGAGGCAAGTGACCTCAAGCGAATAATCACCGAGCCCAAGAACGCAATATTGAAACAGTATCAGGAAAGCTTCCGGCTGGACGGCGCCGACCTCGTTTTCTCGGTCGATGCGATCGACGCGATAGCGGAACAGGCGATCACGAGGAACACTGGCGCCCGTGGTTTGCGTTCGATAGTGGAGAAGCTGCTGGTCGATGTTATGTTCGACCTACCCAGCGACGCCGAGCGCAAACGCGTGCTCGTGACACGCGATACCGTGGAACGACGGGAGCCGCCTGTGGTAGAGGAACTCAAGAAGAGCGCATGAGCATTCTGGATTCCTTGCGTCCAAAAGGCGACGTTCCGGAAATTCCACTGATCTACGTCCGCGATTCGGTCATTTTTCCACATACTATCGCGCCCGTGCTGGCTGTCACTAAATTTTGTCTCGCGGCGGCCGAGGAAGCATCGAAAACTGACAAGAGCGTGTTTATCTGCCTCCTGCGCAATATTCCCGAAGATGGCGCAAATGATATCGATGTACACGAAGTAGGCACGGTCTCGCATATATTACAGATCGTCAAGCTTGCGGATGGTTCGATGCGCTTGCTTGTCGAAGGCCGGAAGCGGGCTCGCCTCAAGCGTACGGTATTCAGGAAAGAATACCTGGGCGCGATAATAGAGACCATCGACGATGCCGGGGACGCCTTCATGGCCGACAACGAACTCCCGGCCTTGATCCAGCTTGTGCGCAAGGATTTTACCAGCTACGCCGAACTCGTAAAGAAAATTCCCGGCGAGACTATAGTCAACGTCCAGAGGACGGACGACCCGCATACATTGTGCAGCGCCATCGCGAACACAATGAGCCTCAGGGTGGAACGAAAACAGGAACTCCTTGCCGTCATTACCGCCAAGGACCGCCTGGAAGCCACGGCCCAAGCCTTGTCCCAGGATATAGAGCTTCTGACGATCCAACGCCGCATTTCCCAGAAAGTGCGCGCCAGGATGGATAAAACCCAGAAAGACTATTTCCTCCAGGAGCAGCTCAAGGAGATTCACAAGGAGCTTGGCCACGACGAAGACGACAATGAAAACGAGGAATTGCTTCGTAGGATAGAAGCCAAGTCCCCTCCCGCAGAGGTCCTGGAAAAAGCGAAAAAGGAAATCACGCGGCTCTCGAAACTTCAGGCGCTGTCGCCTGAGGCGGGCGTCATCCGCGGGTACTGCGAATGGCTTGCCGACCTGCCGTGGTCCGCCAAAAAGATAGACTCCAAGGATCTTGCCGCGGCCCGCAGGACTCTCGATGACGACCACTACGGCATGAAGAAAGCCAAGGAACGCATCCTCGAATTCATAGCGGTGAGGCAACTCAACGAACACTTGAAAGGCCCCATCCTGTGCCTCGTCGGCCCCCCTGGAACCGGGAAGACGAGCCTCGGCCGGTCGATAGCGCGGGCATTGGGCCGGGATTTCGTTCGCATGAGCCTGGGCGGCGTCCGCGACGAAGTCGAAATCCGTGGGCACCGGAAAACCTATGTAGGCGCGCTCCCCGGCAAGATCCTGCAAAGCATGCGCAAGGCCGGTTCCTCCAACCCGGTGTTCCTCCTCGACGAGATCGACAAGATGTCGAGCGACTTCAGGGGGGATCCGGCGAGCGCCCTGCTCGAAGTACTCGACCCGGAACAAAACTCCACGTTCGTCGACCACTACCTGGAACTGCCCTACGATCTTTCCGGGGTCATGTTCGTGACGACGGCGAATGGCCTTCATTCAATTCCGTATGCCTTGCTCGATCGCATGGAAGTGATAGAGATTCCAGGTTACAGCGAGTATGAAAAACTGGAAATTGCCAAGCATTTCATTCTGCCCAAGCAGATAACCGAAAACGGGCTCGGGGGCTCGGGTGTCCGCATCCGTGACGATGCGGTGCTGGAGATTGTCAGGCATTATACGATGGAGTCAGGGGTCCGCTCCCTGGAGCGGGAGATAGCGAAAGTAGTACGCAAGGTTGCCGAAACGGCCGTAGCCGCCGGCTTCGCCGATGGCACTAAGGATATCTCCCATTTCAAGCGCATCGTAGGCGCGGCGGCCCTACCAAAGCTCATCGGTAAAAGGCGCCATGAAAACGACCTTGTATTCCTCGAGCCGGGCCTCGGGCTCGCGTGCGGACTCGCGTGGACGGAGATGGGCGGGACTGTGCTGCCTGTCGAGGCTTCGGGCTACGAAGGCGAAGGCGAACTGATACTCACCGGCAACCTGGGCGACGTCATGAAGGAGAGCGCCAGGGCCGCCGTGACATATTTGAGGGCCCATGCCGCCGAGTATGGATTGTCAACGAAGAACTTCGTCGGCAGGACCCTGCATATCCACGTTCCGGAGGGAGCCATACCCAAAGACGGCCCATCGGCTGGAATAACCTTGGCAGCCGCAATCGCCTCGGCGTTGACTGGAAGGCCGCTTACGGCAGGCTGGGCAATGACCGGGGAAATCACCCTCACCGGAAGGATCCTGGCCATCGGCGGTGTCAAGGAGAAGATACTTGCCGCGCACCGCAACAAGATATACCAGGTGATGTTGCCGGAAGCCAACCGCAAGGATATAGATGACATACCTCCGGAAGTTTCGCGGTGCATGCAATTCCGTTTCACTTCCACGATCGCCGACGCATTCGCTGTATTGCTGCCTGACGCAAAGCCCGGTACCCCGCAAGGCGCCAAACGACGATACGCGAAGAAAACGGTAG
>CAZKJA010000391.1:0-3547 GCA_964552925.1 uncultured Treponemataceae bacterium | reverse complement strand
CTTGAAGTAGAGGGTCGCAAGGATCTCCACAAGGGAGAGCGAAGGCCCTGGATGTCCGGAGCCGACATTGCCGAGAGTACGGACTATATCCCGACGGATGTCGGCGCAGATTTTCGTCAAGCTTTCATCGCCATTCATTCGCGTTTCCATTTCCTTTCCTTCAGGCGATATGAACGCCGCCATTCATGCTCAACACTTCGCCTACCATATAATTCCCCCCCGGCCCCGCCAGGAAGGCAACTACCTCGCCCACGTCTTCGGGCGTTCCAAGTCGTCCAAGGGGGATCCAGGATACGATTTCATCCAATCGCTCTTTGCTGCAAACCTGTGCGAGATTCTCGGTCATTATGTAGCCGGGGGCGATCGCGTTGACGAGGATCCCTCGTGGCGCTGCCCAGCGGGCGAGACTACGAGTGAAGCCCATGATCCCCGCTTTTGCCGCGGAATAATCCACGTCGCACGACAATCCTCCCCGCTGGCCTGAAATAGAGCTGATGTTGATGATCCTGCCACTTCCGCGTTTCATCATGCGATCTATTACCGCCTTGGCGCACAGGTAATACGATTTCAGATTGAGATCAAGGACTTCGTCCCAATCGGTTTCGGTCATGGTATCTATGGAATGGAGCGGATTATGTCCCGCGTTGTTTACAAGGATATCTATCGCTCCGACGGTAGATTCGACCGTATCGATCATCGCATCAACATCCTTCGCCTTCGTAACGTCCGCGCGGACGGCCAGGGACCGATGCCCTTTCGCCCGTATTTCCTCGCAGACCAGCTCGGCTTCCTTCACTCCGCGAATATAATTTACCGCCACATCGGCTCCATGATCCGCGAGCGCGAGCGCGATTCCGCGGCCTATGCCTCTGGATCCCCCCGTGACGACCGCGATCCTGCCTTCGAGCGACATCTTTGCCTCCTTATTCCCCGATCGTCAAAACCGTCTTCATGGAAGCCGAGGGTTTCTCGACAAGGTCGCGGAATGCCTCCGCTCCTCGATCCAGAGGAATGACGTGACTGATGATAAGCCCGCAGGCTTCGGCATGGGTCCCAACCCATGTGGCCATATGCTCGAACTCTTCAGGGAGATAATTGAATGAACCCTTGATCAGAACCTCTTTCGATACGACCGGACCCATCGCAACGGAAAGGGTTTTCCATCCTCCCAGGATGATGACTTCCCCTCCCGGCTTGACCTGTCTGATCGCCGACGCGACCGTAGCCTCGATGCCGACCGCTTCGATGGCGATATCCGCCTCGCCGTGATCCGTCCATTGCCGGAGAGCCTCTTCCGTCTTGTCTTGAATCGGGTCGACAGCGATATCCACGCCGAGCCTCTCGGCGAGGACGCGTCGCGACCTGTCCGGCTCCGTAATTACCACCCGGCCCGCGCCCGATTCTTTAGCTAGCAATGCGGTCAGCAACCCTATGGGCCCACCGCCGCATACAAGGACCACGCTTCCTTCGAGCCCGGAGGCTCTTCGAATGGCATGATAAGCGACGGCAGCCGGCTCGCTCAACGTCGCCTTGACGAAATCCACGGGCTCTTTCAAAGCCACGAGGTTCCGGATCGGCACGGCAACGTGCGAAGCCATCGCTCCGTTCCGGTCGCCGCCGATAAGCGAGCGCGAGCGGCACCGCTGAACTGATCCGGCTCTGCATTGGTCGCAGGATCCGCAATAGATAACAGGCTGAACCGTTACGGGGCGGCCAATCCAGGACGAATCTCCTCCGGATCCTACCGCCTCGACGATACCGGAAAATTCATGCCCCATGACGAGAGGCGGCACGCGACGTCCGCTTTCTCCTCTATAGCCATGTATATCGGAGCCGCAGATGCCCACAGCTTTCACCGCTATCAGCGCTTCCCTTTCTCCGACGACGGGATCCGGCCAATCGCTGAATTCCATGAGGTTTGGTGCGCGAAACACGAGTGCTTTCATACCAGCTCCGGCATCCAGACCGATCCGATGCCACGTCGTTCAGCGGGGGTTAGGGTTTCCCACAATGCGACCGCTGCGAGCGAATCGGTCACGATGTCATCAGCGCCGGCGATTTCGGCTTGCTCGAAACGCTTTACGGCTACGCGGCGAGCGAGGCTCGGATACGTCAGTGCCAGACCGTCGTCGGCCCCCGAACTCCTGCTAAGGCCCCGTGTCCATATGGAAAAGACCCTTGATGCGCCGAGCGAGTCTGCGAGCATACGCGGCGCCTCATAGATAGCGCCGGTACCGAGCGCCTCCTCCGGTCCGGAAAACCCCGGTTGGATCACCTCGTCGGTCGGCGGTCGATCGCAGAGTAAAAATGACGACCGAGCGTCGTGGACGAGAACGCGGCGTCCGTTCAGGGCCTTGTTTTTCCGGTTTTTCGCATGTTCGACGCAATACCGGCTAAGGGTAGTTATGCCGGCCGGTTCGGGCGGCTCGAGGCCGAGTTCTGGATATAGACGTGTGAGCGCGTAGAAGGTATCGCTTCCGTCCACGACGATTCGCTTTGTGCCCCGTGACCGGAGCTCCCCGAGGAGCCGCTCAGCCGCACCGCGCGCACCTTCCACGTCCCCGAGCACGAAGGATGTCAGCCCGGAGCATCCGATGAGGAGCGTTGCGTCCAGGTCGAGCCTCTCAAGCATTTTTCTGTAACGAGTCCGCCCATCAACATAGCCGTTCTCAGCGGTTTCGCAAGCCAGGAAAACAGTATCGCCTCCCGGGCTCGTCTCGAATCCGCTTTCCCTCAAACGATCCAGGATGGAACGGACGGGCTCTGGCGCCAGTCCTTCCTCGAAAATACGCCTTCTCGCGGCAAGGAGGTATCCGCTGACGGGATAGTGATTCACGCACCAAGCCTCGCTCACGCTATCCAGCGTCGTCTGGTACAACAACTCAACGTCCCGAATCGAATACTCCGACGCTCCATGCAGAACCCGCCAAATGAGCATCGCGCGTGCGCGCGTCGTATGGCTCTCACGGTAGGTCACGTTTCCGACCTCGGAACAGGGTTTGCACATAGGGCAGAACCGACAACCATAGAGGTACTTCTCATAATCGACAAGAGTTTTCAGCGCCATGCTGCTATTCCTTCCTCCATCTCAAGCGGTCGGCCCGAACCCCATTTTTCCGGGATTCATTATGTTCTTGGAGTCAAGGCTATTCTTGAGACCCTCAAGTACCTGGAAGGCCGGGCCGTATTGTTCGCGCATGAATCGAGCAAGCTTCAGCCCGACGCCATGATGCTCGTTGATTACGCCGCCGCATTCGATCGACGTCCTCACGGCCACGTTCCATATCTCATTATGCAATGCGAGGGCTTCGTCAGGATCCTGGGGCGGTTTTTCCACCATAAACCTGTCATAGACCATGACGCCCCAAGCGTACCAATGAGACATATGGGCGATATACTCGAGGTTCCATTCCTTGAATCTTGTCTCGAGGACTTCTTTCTTGGTGTTATAGAGCCTCTCCATGTTCTCGAAAGTACAGAGCGTATCCATGGTTCCGAACATCAAGGGAAAATCCAGGGTCTGGGGCGGATAGTAGAAATTGTACCG
>CAZKJA010000390.1:0-3551 GCA_964552925.1 uncultured Treponemataceae bacterium | reverse complement strand
CCTGAAAGGGAGCCTTGCTTCCCGAACCGTCTTCTGGCTCGTCCTGCTGACGATATGCGGCATGGTGATGCTGCCGATACTCTATTTCCTTACAATTTCCTTCGCGTCCAATTATGAGGCGTACCAGTTCCCCGCGAAGATCCTGCCCGCGCTCTCGTACCGGGCCGGGATCAGGTACAACGCGGGCAAGGGTGATTATACCCTGCTCCTGCGGAAGGGAACCGGATACGAGGCGGTCAAGACTACGGCCGATCCCGCCGACCTGTCGCTGTACCTCAAGAGCCAGCTCAACGTCATGCTGACGGAGGCGAAGATCGATGACTTGTTCCGGAAGGCCGGGGAAACCCAGGGCATGATGGAAACACGCCTCCGCAAAAGTCTCTTTCGCAATTACGTGATCTTCTTCATACTCGCCGACGGGACGATGGCGGCACTGGTGACTTCGTTGAAGGCCGCCGGCTGGACGATAGTGATCTCCCTGCTTCTCGGCGGTTCCACCGGGTACATACTCGCGCGGTTCCGCTTCAAGGGGCGCTCGAAATTCAGCGCCACCCTGCTCGTCGTCAGGATGTTCCCCGCGGTTTCGCTATCGCTGCCGCTGGTGGTGTATATAATGAAGATGAACCTGTACGATACTCCGCTGTCGCTGGCGATCGTGTACGCCGTGCCGAACATCGCGCTGACCGCGTGGATAACCAGCTCGATATTCAAGGGCATAAGCGTGGAGCTCGAGGAAGCGGCGATGGTCTTCGGCGCCACGCGGCTGCGGATGATGATGACGATAACGTTCCCGCTGGCGTTTCCCGCCATCGTCGCGTCGTCGCTGTACGCGTTCCTCGCCGCGTGGAATGATTCCATCACAGCGCTTATCATGACGAACGAGCACCCGACGCTCGCGCTCCTGGTGTACAGGACGGTCGGGTCCTCGACGATTCCGAACCTTCCGGCCGCCGGGGCGGTGGTACTCCTGATACCGTCCCTGGTCTTCACCTTCATAATAAAGGACTATATAAACCAGCTCTGGGGCGGCGCGACTATCTGAAGTGGAGGATGCACGTGGGCTATCTGAATCTGGGCAAATTGAAGAAGGTCTATCCAAACGGTACCGTCGCGGTCCAGGATATGGACCTGGAGATACGGCGGGGGGAATTCATCGTGTTCCTCGGCCCGTCGGGCTGCGGAAAGACCACGACGCTCAGGATGATCGCGGGTTTGGAACAGGTGACCGAAGGCAGCATCGTGCTCGATGGCCGCGACATCACGGACCTGGCGCCGCGCGAGCGCAACGTCTCGATGATTTTCCAGTCGTATGCCGTGTGGCCCCATATGACCGTCGCGGAGAATATAGCCTACCCGCTGAAGCTCCGGAAACTGGCGCGGAGCGCTATCTCCTCGAAGGTAGAACACGTGGCCGGCGTGTGCGGCATAAGCGAATATCTAGGACGCTATCCGGCGCAATTGTCGGGAGGCCAGCGGCAGCGCGTAGCGGTGGCCCGCGCGCTCGCCGTCGAGTCGAAGCTGTCGCTGATGGACGAGCCCCTGTCCAACCTCGACGCGAAACTGCGCGTGTCGGTACGGACGTTCCTCAAGGAGATCCACCGTCAATCGGGCGCCACGACCATCTTCGTCACGCACGACCAGGCTGAAGCCATGGCGCTCGCCGACCGCATCGTCGTCATGAACGGCGGCCAGGTCGAGCAGGTCGGGACGACGCGCGAGATATACAACGACTGCGGCAGCCTCTTCACGGCGCAGTTCATGGGAACGCCCCCCGCTAACATCAAGACCGTCAGGATCGAGGCGCGGGATGGCGATCTTTTTGCCGTCGCGGACGGCGGCTCGGGGCCCGCGTCGCTTCGCTTGGGCAGGGCCTCGGATGCCCCCGACGTGGCGCGATTCGTCGGCAAAAATGTCTGTCTGGCCGTCAGGCCCGAGATCATGAGCGTCGACAGGAATCCCGGCATGAACGACGTGAGCATAGATATCGTCGAACCGCAGGGCGCCTATACCATCCTCGTCACGACCGTCCTCGGCAGCGAGTGGAAGGTGATGGAGGAAGGCGATCCCGACCTCAAGCCTGGCCAGGTCGTTTCGCTGGCGATCGATACATCCAGGATGATGCTGTTCGACCCGGATACCGGCAAGCGTCTCTGACGGTGGACTCGGGCGTGACGAAGGAACTGGCGGATCGGTGTTCCCGGGCGCTCCGGGACAATCGACCCGACCCGGACGTACTCGCCAGGCTGCCGTTCGGGTACACCTGCCCGGCGCGCGAGAACGGCGCGTACCTGCCGCAGTGGCTGTGGGATTCCTGCTTCCACGCGATGACGTACCGATGGTTCGACCCGGACGCGGCCTGGGACGAGCTGCGCGGCCTGCTCGTCCGCCAGGCGGCCGACGGCCCCGACCGCGGCATGGTACCGCACATGTCCCACCTCGAGGAGAACGGCGACCGCGCGTCCCAGGAACTGTTCGGCCTGAAGGACTCCAGCTTCCTGACGCAGCCTCCCCTGATCTCGGTCGCGTTCCTCGCGGTGCACGAGAAAGCGCCCAGGAAGGAAATCCTGCGGGCGGTCTACCCGAAACTGCTGGCGTACCACGACTGGTTCGACCGCCGGAGGGACCCCGACGGGGACTCACTCGTCGCCATAATCCACCCCTGGGAAAGCGGCTGGGACGCGTCTCAGCGCTGGGACGCCTTGATGGGTATGCCCGGCGGGCAAACGAGCGCCGCGAAGCCCACGATAGATGACTTGCGCGCGCTCGAAGCCAGGCGCAGGAGCCTGGTCGGCCTGATCGCGAAACACGGCCGCGACGCGGCGGCGCTCTCCGAGCTTCCCGGGGGATTCTACGCCGAGCCCGCGGACTTCAACGCCATCCGCGCGGCCGACCTTTCGGCGCTGTCGAAAATCGCATCGGAACTCGGCGAGGCGGAGGAGGCGGACGCGCTCGAGCGCCGCGCCGAAGTTGTCTGCGAGGCCATTCGCGCCAAGATGCTTGACGACGCAGGCGGCGTCCTCCGCGCGCGCGACCTGCTTGGCGCCGACGAAACGCGTTCGGGCGTCGACCACGCCGGCAAATTCGTCCTGCTCTTCGGCAGGTGCCTGTCGGACGCCCAGGCCGCCTCGATGGCGGCCGAGTTGAGCGACCCGCTTTCCGGGTACGCCGCGCCGTATCCCGTCCCGTCCGTCCCAGTGGCCGCGCCGGGCTTCGACGGCGCCGAGTATTGGCGGGGCAACGTATGGCTTTCGATCAACTGGCTGATATGGACGGGCCTGCGGAATTACGGGATGGCGGAAGCCGCGGACCGTATCGCCAAGAGCAGCCTAGCGCTCGTCGAACGCGGCGGGTTCCGCGAATTCTTCGACCCGCTTACCGGTATGGGCGGCGCCAAGTACGGCCGGCCGTGCCCCCGTAATTACGGCTGGTCGACCATCGCGCTCGACATGCTTGAAGGGGACTGACCGTACCTGATCGCTGCCAAGGTTGGTACTTGTGCGGCGGCCAAGGCGATGCTCGAGCATTTGGAGAACTCGCAGAAAGCGGCTTTA
>CAZKJA010000389.1:0-3552 GCA_964552925.1 uncultured Treponemataceae bacterium | reverse complement strand
CCCATGAACTTCCTGACGGTCTCGGTGATCGAGGAAGGCGGGAAATTGATGCTCGACGAGGGTTCCAGCAAGCTGGCGCCCGCTCCTGTTCATGTAGCGGCGTTGAAGCCCTATGTCGGGAAAACCGTGATTCTAGGCCTGCGTCCCGAGGACCTTCCGTATACGGAAAGCCCCGACGGGCTCAAGACCACGATCATCGTCGTCGAGCCCCTGGGAGCGGAAATCCACCTGTGGCCCAAGACCGCCAATAACCAGATGGTTTCGAAGGTTCCTCCCCACCATACCTTCAAGATAGGCGAGGAAGTGAAGTTCGCTCCGGTGATGGGCAAGGCCAGGTATTTCGATACCGACAACGAGCGCTCCATCCTGCCGGTAGCCATCGTTGAGACCGCCGACTCGGACAAGAATTGAATCTTGTCCCCCCCGCGTCCCGATTATTGAAGTCGGGACGTCGCATGGCGGGCCGCTCCTATCCGGGGCGGCCCGTTTTCGTCCTTGCGGGCGCGTTGGCGATTATTTATAGTTGTCAGTATGACTGAAACCGTAAACGGATCGATCCTCGGTCTCGTCGGCAGGATAGATTCGATCGAGAAGGAGACGGAGTCAATATACCTGGGATTGGGCAAGGTCTTCCAGGCGGTGAAGTCTGCGGTGGACGCCAGTTCGCGCGATGCGGAGGAGGCTATCCGAAGCATACTCGTCCAACACCGCGGAGGCGTGTCGGCGGAGACGGCCGAGCGTCGCTCCAGGGATTTCATACAGGATGCGACGCGTTTCTTCGAGAAGGCATCCCTTTCCGAGCGCACTTTCATGGCCGGGGTCGAAGGAGCCATTCAGAGCCTTTCGCAACTCGACGATATAATCGACAGGATACGCGCCGATTCCGAAGAGATGGAAATAATCTCGCTGAACGCGATGACGGTGGCCCTCAAATCGGGCGCGGCCGGCCGCGCGTTCTCCGTCATAACGGATGAGCTCAAGCGCCTGTCCGGCAGGACCATCGAACATGCCGACGATCTTTCCTCCGCCGGCTCGTCCCTCCTGGAACGCCTGGGAGCATTGCGTGCCACCCTCGCAGCCCTTTCCGAGACGCAGTCTTCCTTTTTCCAGTCCGCCAGGGCGGCCTTGGAGACCGGTTTCGCGGGCCTGACCCGTGAGGTAGACGAGATGGCCGCCGCCATACGCGGCCTGAGCGGGGAGGCGGCGGAGGTCAGGCGGCCCATATCGAATATAATGCAGGAGGTCCAGCTCCAGGATATAATCCGCCAATCGCTCGATCACGTCAGGCTGTCGCTAAAAGCCGCTGAACGCGAGGAAGCAGCCGCGGAGGCTGACGGCGAAGGTATCGACGAGATGGAGGAACGTGCCTTCATCCTGGAAATAACGCATTTGTCCGCTTCCCTCCTCGGGGATGTGGCGGCGCAGGTACGGGCGAGCCTCGAACGCTTCAAAGGCGGGATGGGCGGCGTCGATGTAGTGACCAGGACTGTGGCAGGCCGAAGGGGCGCGATGGCCCTGAAACCCCAAGGTGGACTGGACGGCGAATCGTTCAAGGGTACGGCCAAAGCGTATCTCGGGGCGAAGGGCAAGGCTGTGACCGATGCCACGGCCATCACCGATGGCGTCCGCAGCCTCGATGAGCGCTTCAAGGAAATGAACCAGATACTGGCTCGGTTCAAGAGCATCGTCACCGCCTCGAGGATAGAGATAGCGCGTAACAAGGCCCTGGCTATAGTGTCGACGACCGTCATGGGCATGATGGACCTCACTGAACGGCTCGCCCTCGATGTGAGCGCCGCCGGAGGGGTAACCAGGTCCTTCGGCAAGGCTCTTTCCGTAGGAATGTCCGATTACCTCTCCGACGCGACAGAGAACCAGACGGCCTTGGACGCGGAGATTTCTCTCCTGCGCTCTGAGTTCGACAAGATGGAAGAATCCCGCCGTGGGTTGTGGGACGCAGGGACCAGGTTCAACCCGTTCTCGGATGAATTTTCCAAGGCAATCCATGAAGGCAATGAAGCTGTCGGCCGTATAGATGCCTTGGCGGGCGAACTCGAGGATATGCGCGATACGCTCATGTCCTACGCGGAGGAAGCGGTGCGTTCAGGTGTTTCGGCGGGGACGGCGTCGATTCACAGCGGCCGGCTCAAGTCGATTGTCGACCGGTTCACGATATTCGAGCACAAGCAAACCGCCGTACGGATAACGAATATTGACGCGGATGTAGATGATTCGAGCGCGGAGAGCGGCGATGTCACCCTTTTCTGAGAGCGCGGGCAGTCATTTTTGACGTGCGTGTTGTAGGTATATCCGGAGACACCATTGTTCAAGCATAAGCTGAGCCGTTTCGAACAGGATATCATCACAATCCATCCTGGCGAGTACTATGTTTCCGATATCGATGTCGTAATCGCGACTGTGCTCGGTTCATGCGTCTCTGTTTCGCTTTGGGACTGGAGGCTAAAGCAGGGAGGCATCAACCATTTCATGCTCCCCGGAGATCTGGACAGGCCCGAGGTGGTCCTGAGCAAAAACGCCAAATACGGCATGTTCGCGATGGAGCTGTTGTACAACGAACTCTTCAAGAAACAATCCCGCAAACAGGATATCGTGGCAAAGGTGTTCGGCGGAGCGTCCGTACTGAAACTCGTCGGTAGCACGAACAAGATCCCCAAGGCCAACGTCGACTTTGCCTTGGCGTACCTTGAAACGGAAAAAATACCCATAGTAGCCAACGACACCGGGGGGATCCTGCCGCGCAAGATATTCTTCTTCGCCAAAACGGGCAAGGTGCTGCTCAAGAGGATCGCGGGGACAATGGTAAGCGAGGTCGAGAGGGAAGAGAAAGCCTATCTGGATAATATCCTGAGGCTCGAGACCGGTTCTGTCACACTGTTCGATAAATAGGCGACGCTTACCGCGCGGCGGGTTTTTTTCGCGCCACTATCCTCCTGATCCTGTCGAACAGCCACGCGGGGCTCCGCTCGAAGAATCGTCCGAGTTCGACCCCCGCGGCATCGGCGGAACGCTCGCCGAGTTGTATAAGCGAAGGAATGTCCTCGAACTGGAACACCGAGCGGCCGTCATACGAGGTAATCGTCAGTTCCGCCACGCCGCCAAGCGCCTTCTGCGCTTTCTCCGAAGCCACGTCGAAGCATCGGTACAGGATCGCCATCGAGTTGGATAGCTGCGATGGGTCGACGCGCTGGAACGGTGAGACGTCCGACGCGAGAATCCGCGTGAAGCCCCGCGCCGCAGCGATGTCGCAGGGCAGGTTGTCAAGGATGCCCCCATCGATGAGCACCGCGGAACCCCGCCTGACCGGTTCGAACACCCCGGGGAAGGACATCGACGCGCGCAGGGCCGAGGCCACGCTGCCTCTGTCCTGGATGACCGCTTGCCCGCTGGCTATATCCGTCGCGACGCAGGCGAACGGCACCATCAGGTCCTCGATCATTGTTTCCCCGAACAGCCGCTCGAATTCAGCGAGCGCCCTGGTTCCAGAATCGAGGCTGTGTCCCCGGATAAGGGAGCCCAGCACGCTCCCCGCCT
>CAZKJA010000388.1:0-3565 GCA_964552925.1 uncultured Treponemataceae bacterium | reverse complement strand
CCCCCGGGGTTCTGTCCCTGGTAACCGCCGGAGTTTTGCCCCTGATAACCGCCGGGATTCTGCCCCTGGTAGCCGCCAGGCCTTTGTCCCTGGTATCCTCCACTCGGTCTTTGACCGTCCGGACGGGATCCCTGATACGTGCCTGAAGGTGCCCCTGCCGGTCCTCTGTACCCGCCGACCCGTCCGACCACGCGGGGTCCCGTTCCAGCCGGTCGCGTGGAATGCACACTTGTCGTTGCGGGTTTATGTTCCGCGGGACTTGCGGGCTTCGGCGCTTCGGCTGCGGGTTTTGGATGTACTATTTCCTGGGTAGCCGCGGCTTCGCTTGCTTGCGGCACGGGTGCGACATCGGATTGGTCCTGAGTTTCGGGACGATGGTGATGAGCTACCACCCTGGCCGCCGGTTTTTTCTGGACAGCAGGCGTTGCCACGGCCGCAACCGGGGCTACGCTGGCAACGGACGGGACAGGTGTGGAAGGTTTCTTTTTGAGTACAACCACCTTGCGCTTTTCGGCAGATCCGGGAGCGGCCTGGGGTTCCGCTGACTCCTCGGGAGCCTTCGGTTTGGCCTGCTTGATGAGGACCGGCTTGGGTTTGTTCTCGTTATTATCCGACATGCTTCACCTTCAGGATTCCTGATCTTCCGCGTCCTCGTCCTCATATTCGAACGAGAGGGCTACCCCGCATTGCGGGCAATTGGTCATGTCCGGAGTTACGACCGCATGGCAATCCGGGCATTCATAGGACTCTGATTCCGCTTCTTCCAGCTCTTCTTCCGTACTGATCTCAGCTTCCGGCTCCGGTTCCGATTCCGGTTCGAACTCTTCCTCGATGACCTCTACATTTTCTTCTATGATTCGGTGCAGGGACGCAAGGTCATCGGCAACAACGCCCTCTATCGCGAGCAGTTCAGCCTCGGCTCTGGAGAGGAAATCCTCTATCATCTCGACCCCGGCGTTCGCGAGCAATCCAGCGACCCTTTGGTCCACGGAGGGCAATTCGTCGAGCCGTAGTATTTCCTCATCGTCGCCGAACAGGCTCGATGCGGCGCGGCGCGCCTCGCTCGACAGGTCGAGTTCGCGGAATTGCTCGTCGGTCTTGACGTCGATGCTCCAATCGCACAAACGGTTGGCGAGCCTTACGTTGAGCCCCTGCTTGCCGATCGCCACCGACAACTGGCTGTCGTCCACGACGGCGAGAGCGGTGTGCCTCGCTTCGTCGATTATATAGACATCCCGCACGTCGGCGGGCGAGAGCGCGTTTTTGATGAAGCGCCTTGGATCCACGTCGTATTTAAGGACGTCGATCTTCTCGCCTTCGAGTTCCCTGATGATGCTTTGGATCCGGATGCCCTTGAGACCCACGCAGGCACCCACGGGATCGACGTCGTCACGCCTGGAATAGACCGCGATTTTTGTCCTGTAGCCCGGTTCCCTTACAATCTTGAAGACTTCTATTGTCTTGTCGTAGATCTCGGGAACCTCGAGTTCCAGTATCTTCTGAACGAATTCCGGATGGGTACGCGACAATACTATCTGGGGGCCGTTTTTGCTCACCTCGGCGATCAACGCTTTGATACGCTCGCCCGGTTGGTAGGTTTCGCGCGGAGACTGGAATTTCTTCGGGAAGAACCCTTCGACCTTGCCGAGGTCGACGAAGATATTGCCGTTTTTCTCGCGTTGGTAGTAGCCGATTATTATCTCGCCCTGCTTGGCCTTGAACTCGGCGTACAAGGTATCCCTCGATATCTCCCGGAGCGATTGCCTGGTAGTCTGCTTGGCGAGCATCACTTCCTGGAGGTCGAATTCCTTGGGGTCTATGGGGAGTTCGAGGGTATCGCCCAGTTCCGCTCCATCGACCAAGTCCCGCGCCTCCTCGAGTGATACCTCGAGCACCGGATCATCGACATCGTCGACTATTGTCTTTTTGGCGAGAATCTCGACGCCTTCGTAATCGCCCGTGAAGCGGACGACAGCGTTCTCCGATGTGCCGAAACGTTTTTTATACGCCGCCAGCAAGGCATCCTCGATAGTCTTGAGGACAAGGTCTTCGGAGATTCCCTTTTCATATATCAACTGGCGAATCGCTTCTGCCATATCTGAAGCCATGGCTTACCTACCCTCCTGGGAATAATCGAGCTTTGCTTTACTGATGCGTTCAAAGGCGATCGTATGATCGCCGTCAGGTGCGGTTATTACGACGCTTGATGCGTCCGCCGAGGAGATACGCCCCGCGACCACGTCTTCGTCGTCAAGAAACAGGCGAACACCCCGCCCGGCGAATATCCGATATTCGCGGCTCGACTGGATAGTCCTGTCTATTCCCGGCGACGCGGTCTCCAGGGAGAAGTCCGTATCGGGCAGCACCGTCTCGAGCCGTGCCGCTATCAGCTTGTGCGCCTTCGAACACTCGTCTATCCCCGTTCCGTTCGCGCTGTATACAACCGCGCGCACCTGTGTGGAGCCCTTGTGGCGGCTTATACCCAAGTCGACCAGCCCGAGCCCAATCCCAGTAAGGAGAGTGGCAATATCGTTATAGAGTTTTTCCGACTCCGTCATACTTATAAAAAAAGAGCCGTTGGAACGACTCTTCTTAATTCTCCAAGAAAAACCATCAAGCATTATAATAGACCTCGCGCGTGTGTTCGTCAATATGGCGTGCCGGGATGATGGGCAATCGATGGCGGGAACGGATCAATCGGCGCAAATAGCCAAGGCATCCACACGGACGGCGCCAGCGGCCTTCAATGCAGCCGCGCACTCCGACAAGGTAGCCCCCGTGGTCATGACGTCGTCGAACAGGATCGGGTCCACGGGAATCCGGCAGCCCTTCCGCACGCCTATCCTGCCCCGGACATTTTCCGCCCTGTGGGCAAAATCGAGGGCTTTCTGCTCGATCCCGTCCGCGCGCCGCAGCGCCCGCTCGACGGGAACGCCGAAACGCCGCTCCAGGATCCTCACGATGTCCTCCACCTGGTCCCAGCCCTTGCGCCTGAGTTTGCCGGGCCTGGGGGGCACGGGTACTACAAGCCTTCCCGGGTAGCGATCCCGCAACGCCTCCGCAAGCATTGTCGCGAACCATGGCGCGAGGGAGCGTCTGCCGCGGGATTTATAGGACAGCACGAGCGTGCGCAACTCGCCTGCGTACCTGAACAGAGGCCAGGCGGAATCGAACGAATACTCGCTTGCGCGGCATCGCATGCAGAGTCCGGTTTCCGAACGGATGCTCTTGCCGCACTTCGTGCATCGGGACTCGGCCTGAGCATAGCCGTACCGCCCGCGGATGTCCTGAGAGCAGGCCTCGCAGAGCGGCCAGGGAAATCCGCCTTGCACCGTAGAACCGCATATGACGCACCATCGTGGCAGGATGATAGACACTAAACCCATGCTGATACCACGGCAGTGGAAACTCGGCCGCATTCGATGGATGCGAATGCAATGCGCTATCGGTTCCGATACGGCACGTTATCGGGCGTCGAGCGCCGTTTTAATCGCGGCCAGCCGGTTGAGCGCGTCCAGAGGAGTCATCTTTTCCAAATCGAGGCTCCGGATCTCCCCCAGGACCA
>CAZKJA010000387.1:0-3598 GCA_964552925.1 uncultured Treponemataceae bacterium | reverse complement strand
TCGGGTGCGACTCCGGGAAGCGGCTGATCCTGGCGACGCTGACATCGATCACCTGGGCCGTTGGATTCTTCGTGGGTAATTCGGCGTACGCGCTCAAAGACCTGTTCCAGTCCGCGGGTCTCGCTCCGGATCGTGCATTGGTCCTGGTCGTCGCCCTGTTCGCCGCGGTCGGTTTCCTCGCGATGATGCTCCCCGTGTTGTTCATAGACGAACGCCGCTTCTGTCGCAAGACCCACTCCGAGGAGGGAGCGATCCAGGCCTTGTCCAGCGCTCTCCGTAACCGCGAATTCCGCATCGTGATGCTCGGCCAGTTCGCCTACTATGCCGCCAGCGCATTCCTGGAGATAGGCATCGTGTACTATGTGACGATCCTCATGCGGCTCCCCGAGTCTATGGCATTCACGCTGATGGCCGTGATGTTCATCGCTAGCTTCGCGCTGTACCCGCTGGTGCTCGCCGGAGCCAAGCGCTTCGGCAAGAAGAACATGATGGTCATGGCCTTCGCGGTCCAGGCACTGGTGTTCGCGATGATGGCGGTCACCGGCAAGATCCCGTTTGTCTCCGCGGTCGCCTGGGGCTGGACGGTCATACTCGTGCAGACCATCCCCGCCGCGGTAACGGGCATCCTCGCCACCGCGATTATTGCCGACATAGCCCGGGCGGATGGCGTCAGGACGGGCAATCACAAGGAGGCGATATTCTACGCATCCAACACCTTCGCGATGAAGATGGCGACCTCGCTCTCCAACCTGGTGTTTCCCTCCCTTCTCCTCCTGGGGCGTAGCGTCGACGATGACATAGGCGTCCGGATGACCTGCGCGGTGGCTCTGGCCCTGTGCATCGCGGCTTGCTGGGGTTTCACCAAGTACCGGGAGAAGAACGTGGAAGCTGATCTCGCGGCCGAGAGGATCGAGATCGTGAATGCCATAGGAGAGGAGGTTCCCGCGTGTATCCCCATCACCGAAAGGCGATAGAGCGCATGTGCGCGAGGCTCGCCAGGAAGGCTGAGGTGCTCGCCGTCATCATCGGGGGATCGATCGCCCACGGCTTCGAAGGCAAGCGCTCCGATGTAGACGCGATGATCGTGCTCACCGAGGAAGCATATCGGGAGCGGAAGTTGCGGAACCGGCTGCACTACCTCGATTTGACTTCGGCGCGCTATCCGGGCGGATACGCCGAAGGCAAGTTCATCGACATGGAATTCCTGGCGCGTGTCGCCGAAAAAGGGAGCGATCCCGCTCGGTTCGCCTTCAAGGACTCCTTCGTGGGATTCGCGCGCGTCGCTGGCATCGAAGAACTGATCGGGCGGATCGCGCGCTATCCGGAGGAAGAGCACGAGGAACGGCTCAAACGCTTCCAGGCGCAATTCGAGGCATGGCACTGGTATGCCGGCGAGGGCTTTTCCAAGGAGAATCCCTACCTTGTGCAACATGCCGCCTCGCAGATGAACCTTTTCGCCGGCCGGCTCATCCTTGGCCACAACAGGATGCTGTACCCCTACCATAAATGGCTGATCCGCGTCCTGGAATCGGCCCCGGAAAAGCCCGTGGATCTCATCGAGACCATGCTGGCTTTGAGCGCCGGTCCCGACAGGAAGAACGTCGCGCGCCTGCATCGCTCCGTGAACCGGTTCAGGAAATGGGGCCTGAGCCAGCGCGAGTGGCCCGAATACTTCATGCGCGACAGCGAACTCACCTGGATGGAGGGTCCTTCGCCTATAGCTGATATCTGAGACGGCCGAAACGCCAAAGGCACGCGAGCCGACCGAGGGCGAAGAGTGCGAGCCTCCGGGCGCGGATCTTCCCGGGCCGGCTGGCAGTCATGGAAAGTGACGCGGCTAGAATCTAAGGCTTGGCCATCAAGACCACGGTAACCACAGGGCCCATGACATCGGATACGCGAAGGATCTGGTTGTCCTCGTCCATGGTATAGGCCCCGCTTGAAACGCTCACATCATAGCCTCGAGGAAATTGATAGCGGGGCACGTAGATTTCGGTAGGCGCGGCGATGGTCGGATCGGGCTCGAACTCATAGACGAACCGCCGGCGCGCAAGGTCGAAGGCCATCGACAGCGGCTTGCCTGCGGTCTTGCGGGCATAAGGACGACAGAAGCCCGCGATGGCCCTCCCCCCGGAGTTGATGTCGGCGGGATCGTCCTGCTGGTCGCGCGAGAAGAGTGAGTTGTCCTCGCCGTTCCAATTGCATCCGCGCGCGTTGGTATTGTTCGCGGTGTAGCACCAAATCGTATGACTCACCAGATTGGCGTCCATAGCGCCGTAGTACGCGTCGAGCGCCTGAACGTGCCGCTTGAAATTCCCTGTCCGATAGGCTCGCCTGTTATTGATGCACATCAAGAGGCCGAACTCGCTGATGAGCGTGGGTGCGCCGCGCATGATCATACGGCTGAAGTCCTTGACAAAGGCGACCTGCTGGATGAACTCGCGCTTCACGTTACGCCTGCCGAGGACGAGCGAGAGCCACGGCGATCGTCCGGGCCCTTCCTTGTAATTTTCGATCGTGAACCAGGGATTGTACGCATTCCTGTAATTCATCATCCCGTCGTACCAATGACTGGAGTTGACGAGGTCCTTCGCGTCGTCGGCCCCCATGGCGGGGAAGCTCCTGCTTCCGGGCAACGCTTCGAGGAAAAACAGGGTTTTGGGTTCGATCCCGCGAATCGCCTTCGCGTAACGGTTCACGAAAGGCCGAATGTAGTCGTCGACGAAGCTCACCTCGCGACCGTTTACCCGTGAAAAATAGTCGGGCTTGAGGATGCGCGGCGTCCCGTCCGCATCGCCCCATACGCCATGCTCCTTCCACAGGCAGGGAACGCCTTCTTTCCAGAGACGCTCGCCCTTGGGATTCAAGGTGATCCGTCCTTTCTTCTTGGGGCCGGAGATGCCCAGTACAAAGCGATCCACGGTCGGAGAATAGCCGTCCGCGGCGGCCATCGAGTCCAGCGGGCTGACAGCGGCTTCGCACAGGGAACGTATCTCGCTGATGCCGACCAGGTCCTTCATCTCGATGTAGCCGTTCTGAGGTTCATTCATGCCCCCGAAGCCCACGACGTTCGGCAGGCCTTCGAGCCGCCGGGCGACTTTCTTATAGGCCTCGATAAAGCGGCCTTGGAGGAAATCCTGCACCGGCGAGCCGTCGATAATGCTGCGAGGCGCGAAGTCGTTGCCGCCGAAAAAGAGCGTGAACATGGTGGCGGCGCCGAGCTTGTTGTTGTTCGTGTTCCAGATCATGTGCGGAAGGGGATCGCCGTGTTCGCAGTGGAGGAAGGCGGCGCCGACCTCGTGCATCTTGCGGATATCCATGCCCAGCAGTTCCATGGTCCAGGCGGGGGCGCCGCAACCGCCCGTCCACCGACTCCAGACATCCTGGTGCGGGTCGATGTAGACCATGATGCCATACTCGGCCGCTTTCTCCAGGATCGCCCGGAGATAGTCGAGGTATGCTTCATCGTATATCCCCGGCCCGGCATGCTCGATCGCCTCCCAAGTCACGAGGAAGCGCTCGAAGCTGAGCCCCCATTCTTTCAGGCGGCGAAAGTGCTCGTCCGCTTCGGCCAAGGGGAAGGGCCGTCCGACGAAGG
>CAZKJA010000386.1:0-3603 GCA_964552925.1 uncultured Treponemataceae bacterium | reverse complement strand
TATCAAGACCGCAACCAATGCGAAATAAGTTGACGTTATACAAAGAGATGATACAATAAGATATTGTAGGATATAGACTTAGATCGGGCTTTTAAGGCGTGGGTACGGAGTTCGAATCTCCGGCGGCTCATCGTCGTCCATGACGTACCCGTCCGTGAAGCGGACGGGCCTGTTTAGGGCGCGCCGTCCATGGCGCGCTACCGCGCGTCCATGCGCGGCTACGCTGTACCGTCAAAACAGGGCGGTTTTTTTAGGCGCGCCACGGATGGCGCGCGATCGGTCCATTCATGATGTACCGGCTCACTTCGTTGCGGCGGCCCATCCATGAAAGCCCTCCATCGCGGGGGCTTTTGTATTTATTCCTGAACGGCTTCTTCCGCGTTGTTTTCCTGGAACCGAATCACTACTCCCAAGTTGGCCGAGAAGATGAACGACGTAGGATCCGGACCCCGTCCTGCCAGTTCATCGGTGCCGAACACGTATACGCCGCTGTCCATTCCGGCTATTACCATTATCGAGGGATTGATATCGAAGCTCAGTTGCGCGCCGAGCGCCACGATGCCCAGGCCGTCGACAATGGCGCCGGGGTAAGTCCTTGTGACGCTTTGGTAACCGAGGTCGGCGAGCACGCGGTAGGGGGCGTTTTTCTTGTGGACGTCGACGGAGAATGTGTAGGCGTTCATGCCGTCGACAAGGAAATCGCCGGTATCGAGCACGCGGGTGTAGCGCTTGGTCGTCATACCGACGGAGCAGATCGCGTTGTACACGTACCAGCCGGCCATCAACTCGGAGAATTCCTGCGAGTAATCACCGGGCGTGGCGAGGCCGGCGCCCATCGACGAATACGTCTGCGCCGAGAAATACGCGATACCGGGCAATTCCAGCCTGAATCCTATGTCTATTCCGGCCTTGAGCAGGCTCGCCGTCGAGTTGAAGACGCCGATCATAGGGCCGGCGCTTATGCTGGCGATGCCCGCTTCGTAGGTGACTACGCCCTTGACTATGTGGCGCAGCACGGGGTCGGTCTCGTAGTCGGCGCGGAGCGAGAATCCATCGCCTAGGTTCTCGACGAAGGCGGCACGCGCTCCGTACAGCCACAGATTTGCGGGGTACGGATCGTAGCTCATGGGGTCTTCGCCAGCCCACGGCAGGCCCAGGTTCCCGAAGTACCCGCCCAGCTCTATGTCGAGCGCGGCGGCGGGCGGCACGGCGGCGCACGCCAGCATGGCGATTGCCAAGGCGGACACCAGGCGGTTTCGTATTGTAATCATGCCTCGACTCCTTGTCGTATTATGTTCAGAACGCCGTCGAAACGCCGACCGACGGCATGAACAAGCCGTACCAGGGGTCGGTGAACGGGAAGGCCCGGAGCGCCAGGCGGAGATCCCAGCGGACGCCGTTCCTGATCATCTGGAAATAAGGCGCGGCCTCTATCGTCAAGGCGCTGGCCGCCAGGTTGGGATCGTACGATAGCGATACTTCCGCGCCGCCGCGGCTGCGGCCTTCCTCTACCTCGCCGAAGCCGAGGTCGAATCGCATGTCCATAGCGCCGGACTCGTTGGTCTCGCTTTGCAGGTACCATGCGGGGTGGAACAACAGGCTCAGCGTGAGCATGCCTGCGCCGAAGCGCACGCGGGGTTCGAACATGAAGTACAGCATGTCCATGCCGAAGGCTTCCGTGGGATCCCACTTGGGAATGCCTATCTGAGCGTAGAATTCGCCTATTACGCCGGTATCGTAGAAGAAGAGCAGTCCGCCCCGGTATACGCCCATCGTGGAAACCGGGAAGGATCCGCCTGCGAATGCCTCGAGCTTGACCTTCTCGGCGTTCAGCACTATACGCGCGTCGACGGAGTAATGGCCGGCGCCGAGCCACGAATCCTGGTACACGTACAGGAACGGCCTCAGGGTCTCGCCGGGAAGCCCGAGCCGGAGTCCCGTGCCGAAAACCTCATGGAGGCCGTCGTAGATCCTGGATGCGTCTCCGCCGATTCCATCGGGGTAGTACATGTAACCGCGGAACCGCGTCGCGAAGTCATCGGCCTCGAACAAGGCCGGAAAATCGGCGCCGGAGCAGAAGGTGTCCAGGTGCCCCACGAAGGTAGTAAGTTCGAGAGGAGTGCCGAAGAACTCTTGCACCTGGATCGCCGCGGAGCGGAGGGTCAGGGCATTCTCCGCCGACAGCGGAGCCCCGGGTATCGTGGCGTCGAAGTACTCTTCGATGCTCGGGTTGCGGAATCCAAGCTTGAACCATGCGTCGAACTTGGAGCCGCCGGCGATCAGCATGTCTATTTCGGCGCGTGTCGAAAGTTCGAAGGCGCCCGCGGCGTTGAGCCGGCCGTTGGTCAGGAGCCCCAGGTACGGAACTGTCAGATCCGCCCCATGGGCCGCCATCACGACGCTGGCGAGCATGGCCATCAACGCGAATCTCTTGTGCATCTTTGCCCCCGTTCCAACCGCCGGTTACGGCGTGCGCGCTTCACTCTAGAGTGTATCGCGGAAGCGCTACTATAGCATCGGTCTTTCATGATCCTATCATTATAGTGCGCTATTGGCACGCCGCAGGTACCGCCGGACCCGCAGTTTCTGGCTTTACTTGACTATTTCTCCATTACGTATAAGACTACTAGCCATAATGAGCGATTATCTTGATCCCAACAACCAGGAACTGCTCAAGGATTTCTTCGCCGAGGCGACCGCGCAGGTGGATACCCTCGAACAGAATATCCTCGTGCTCGAGAACGATCCGACGAACCACGACGCGGTCGATGAGATATTCCGTGCTGCCCATACGCTGAAGGGCGGAGCCGGAACCGTCGAGATGACCGAGCTGGCGGGCTTTACCCACGTGGTCGAGGACCTGCTCGACGCGATCCGCTCGGATCTGGTCAAGGTAAACGAGGACATCATCGACGCCTTGTTGGCAGGAATCGACGTGATCAAGGCGATGCTCGACTCGAGGGCGGAAGGTTCCCCGTACTCGGGCGATACCAGCGACCAGCGAGACAGGCTCGCCTCGCTTATCCCCGCAAAAATCGCCAAGTCCGCCGCCGGCAAGAAGGCTCCCGCGGCGAACGCAGCGCCACGGAACGCGCCTGCACCCGCGACTCCGGCGCCTTCGCCTGCCCCCGCTTCAAACGCCGGTCCGGTGCTGTCTGAATACGAACTCCTCGAGATGCGCGAAGCCGCGGGCACCGACAGGAAAGTGTACCTGGTGTCCGTCGACTTCGACGAATCGAACGTGATGAACACCGTCAGCGCCATCCACGCGTTCGCCGCGCTCCGGGAAATCGGCACGGTGCTCAAGACCGAGCCAGATTTCGAGACCCTCTACGAAGACGAATTCCATCAGACGGTCAAGTACTTTGTCGCCACGAAACTGGAACCCGAAGCCATTACCAAGGCCGTGACAATCCCCGAGGTCACCACCGGCTCCACAATCTCCGAGATATCGATCGAGGGATCGGCCGCCCCGCAGCCGCCGACCTCCGCAGTCGCCGCGGATCGACCCGCCCCGGTTCCCGTCGCTGCCGGCCAGAGTGCTCCCGTCCGCGCTCCGGCGGCCGAAGTCGAGCCGGTCGCCGTTGGTGAAACCGCCGCCGA
>CAZKJA010000385.1:0-3609 GCA_964552925.1 uncultured Treponemataceae bacterium | reverse complement strand
GAGTCTCGCCGACATCAATTTCTACAATCTCCCCGACAAGACCTTCGTGCTGATGGACGGCGAGACGATGGACTACCAGGCGTCGACCGGCATGAACGCCATGGCGTACATGTCAATTGCCAAGGCCTACTTCACGAGGAGGCACCAGGGCGAGGACCTGCCCGAAGGCGTGAGCTCGGTCTATGGCAGCCCGAGCAATGACGCGATCTACCGGAAGGCCCTGCCGACGGTCGAAGGCGGGCAGTATTCGTTTATGGACCTGTCGCTCTTGTACCTGATGGCGGAGCCGCGGTTTCCGACGGTACCCATCGCGTCGTTCGATACGCCCGCCCAGCTTGTGGAAGGGATGATGTGCTGCGACAAGCCGGTACCCAGCGCCATGCTCGGGGAACTCGGACGGCTGAAACGCTACGTCTACCTCGGGAGGGACTCATGAGGGAAGACCTGATCGTCGAGGCATTCGGCTGCGCCAGGGAATTGTACGAGGGGCTGGGAGTCGACGTGGACGCGGCGGTCAGGCTGGCCGACTCGATCCCTATATCGATGCACAGTTGGCAGGGAGACGACCTCATCGGCTTCGACGGGACCGGGGAGCTGACAGGCGGCATAGCGGCGACCGGGAACTATCCGGGCAGGGCCAGGACCGCCGACGAGCTCCGCGCGGACCTGGTCGAGGCCATGTCGATGATACCCGGCGCCAAGCGGGTAAACCTGCACGCCTGCCATGCCGAGACTGGAGGAAAGCGCGTCGACCGCGACGCCTACTCGGTCGACCATTTCGGTAACTGGCTGGACTGGGCGAAGGACCGTGGAATATCCCTGGATTTCAATCCAACATTCTTCTCGCACCCGCGGATGGACGGCAATTTTTCGCTGGCCAGCCTCGACGATGGCACCAGGAAGTTCTGGATAGAGCACGGCCGGCGGTGCCGCGAGATAGGGGCCGAGTTCGGCAGGCGACAGGGCAGCCCCTGCGTCGTCAACTTCTGGATGCCCGACGGGTACAAGGACGTCCCCGCGGACACGGCGGCCCTCCGCGCTCTGATGCTCGAATCGCTCGACGCGATATTCGAGCGGAAGTTCGAGGCCGCCTTCGTGAAAGACGCCTTGGAGAGCAAGCTCTTCGGGTTGGGACTTGAATGCTACACAGTGGCCAGCCACGAATTCTCGCTCGGGTACGCGATTACGCGGAAGATCCTCTATACCCTCGATGCCGGGCATTTCCACCCGACGGAAACCATCAGCTCCAAGTTGAGCGCGGTGCTCCAGTACGTCGACGAAGTCCTGCTCCACGTGAGCAGGGGAGTGCGATGGGACAGCGACCATGTGGTGACCTGGGACGACGAACTGCAGAACATCATGAACGAGATAGTCCTCAACGGCTACTCAGGCAGGGTACATATCGGCCTCGACTATTTCGACGCGTCGATCAACCGGCTCGCCTGCTGGATCATAGGCACGCGCAACGCCAGGAAGGCCCTTCTTAAAGCCGCCCTCACCCCGGTCAAGGCGATGCGGACCGCCGAGCGCGCGGGGGACTATACGTCGAGGCTGGCGCTGATCGAGGAGAACAAGTCCCTGCCGTTCTCGTCGGTATGGGACCACTATTGCCTCGAGAGTTCGGTGCCGACCGGCCGCGCCTGGCTGGACGAGGTCAAGCGGTACGAGACCGACGTGCTGGCCGGACGGTGACCGGGCGGGGGGATGTTGCGATGAAAATTACAGGCGAGACGACATGGATCATACCGGACATGTATTGGCCTGCGATCACGTCGCCGGGCGCGTACGTGAGCCATGAATCGATCTGCGTCCTGAATCCATCGGACGTCGACTGCGACATCGGTATCGATCTGTACTTCGAGGACAGGGAACCGATGCGCGATCTCGCGTCCGGATGCGGCGCCGCGAGGACCCGCCATGTGCGCATGGACACGCTGCTTGACCCGTCCGGGAACCATGTGCCCCGCGGCGTTCCGTACGCGGCCGTGGTCAGGTGCAGCGTTCCGGTCGTCGTCCAATATACGCGCGTCGACACGACACAGAGCGAGAACGCGTTGATGACGACGATCGCCTATCCGGTCCGGTTGCGCGCGTGAAGTACTACCTCGGGCTCGACAACGGCGGCACCGTCGCCAAGGCCGCCTTGTATACAAAAGCCGGAGACGAGGTCGCAATCGAATCGGTGAAGACCGTCGTGTCGTCTCTCCGCCCGGGCTTTGCCGAGCGCGACATGGACGAGATGCGCGCCGCCAACTACGAGCTCATCCGCTCGCTGCTGGCAAAGACCGGTATAACGGGCGGACAGGTGGCGGGCATTTCGTGCTGCGGCCATGGGAAAGGCCTGTACCTCTGGGGTCGGGACGACAGGCCGGTGCGGGCAGGGATACTCTCTTCAGACAACAGGGCCTGGGAGTATCCCCTACGCTGGGAGGAGTCTGGCGTCGCCCGCAAGGTTTTCGGGAAGACCTTCCAGCGCATCCTCGCGTGCCAGCCTGTGTCCCTTCTGGCATGGCTTGCCGACCACGAGCCGGGTTGCGTCGACGCGACCCGGTGGATATTCGAATGCAAGGACTTCGCCCGCTTCTGCCTCACCGGCGAGGCGTACGCGGAGATAACCGATTACTCCGGCGCAAACCTCGTCAACCTCGAGACGCGCGGCTACGATCCCGAATTGCTGGCTCTCTTCGGGCTCGAAGGCATCATCGACCGCCTGCCGCCGCTTCGCTCTTCCACGGATATCTGCGGACGAGTCACCGACGAGGTCGCGGCGAAGACGGGGCTCGCGGCCGGTACTCCGGTGATGGGGGGCATGTTCGACATCGACGCCTGCGCCGTCGCCGTGGACGCCGTCTCCGATGACACCGCATGCATGATAGCCGGCACATGGAGCATCAACGAGTACGTCAGCAGGAAGCCGGTCCGCGACGGAAGCGTAATGATGAACTCGATTTTCTGCATCCCGGAATTATACCTCGTCGAGGAATGCAGCCCGACGTCGGCGGTCAATTTCGAGTGGCTGATAGACACGCTTCTGCCTGAAGTCTCGAGGGAAGCCGCCGCCCGGGGATCGAGCGTCTACGATGTCGCCAACGCCTGGGTGGCGGGAATCCCGTGCGCCGACGCCTGCCCGATATTCCTGCCATTCATCATGGCGAGCAACGTCCACCCGAATGCCAGGGCCTCATTCATCGGCATGTCGTACCACCACCGTCGGGCGCACCTCGTCAAAAGCGTGTATGAAGGCATCGCATTCTCCCACCGCTACCACCTGGACCGCCTGTCAGCCTCAAGGCAGTCTCCGTTCAGGGCTATCCGTCTGGCCGGCGGCGTGGTCAATTCGGCGGAATGGGTGCAGATCTTCGCCGATGTGCTGGAACTTCCCATAGAGACAGTCGACATCCACGAGACCGGGACTCTCGGTTGCGCGATGAGCGTGGCGGTCGCCCTCGGTGATTACCCGGATTATCGGGAGGCCGCCAAGGGGATGATCCAGGTCAGGGAGGCGGTGTTGCCGATACCGCAACATTCTGAAATTTACCGGCGCCGCTACGCGGTGTACCGGAAAATCCTGGACGCGATGGATCCCGTGTGGGACGGCATGCAGGAACT
>CAZKJA010000384.1:0-3625 GCA_964552925.1 uncultured Treponemataceae bacterium | reverse complement strand
CCGGCTTCAGAGCGCGCGCTTCGCTCGTCTTTGGCAAGTGGAGCCCGTGGGGCGTACTCGGCGCCGGAATGTTCTTCGGCTTCTCGCTGACGCTGTCGTTCTACGCCAAGGACATTCCCTTCCTCGCATCGCTGCCATCGGAGGTGTTCTACATCCTGCCGTATATTCTGACTATAGTCGCCCTCGTCGTGTTCGCGGGCAAGACCGTCGGCCCCAAAGCCGCCGGCGAGATCTACGACCAAGGCAAACGGTGAGAATAATACAGGAGAAGTCTGAACCACGGAGACACGGAGACACGGAGATAAAAAGGATAGGGAATTTGAACCACAGAGACACAGAGGCACAGAGAAGGAAATGAAATTTGATGATGGGAGTTTCTGCATTCCTCCCATTCATTTCTCTGCGTCTCCGCGCCTCCACGTGATAATTTCCCGAGCCTATTCCTGTCTTTTTTTAAGTCTCTGTACTAATAATTCTTTATCCTCTTCTCATCTTCTCTGTGTCTCTGTGGTTCAAAATGTCTTCCAGGCTATTTGGTGAATACCCGCGTAAACAGAATAGTGCCGTTTTGGTCCTGGAACTCGCAGACGAGGGTGCCTTGCCGGAGTTCCAGCACCAGCCGGCCGAACACGCCTTGGCTGAGCCACACCGAGCCCGGCGACTTGTAGGTCGGGACGGGGTCAGGCTTGCCGCCCATCGCTCCCGCTACCGCCCAGGCGGTGCCGTCGGCCTCGATCCATTCCATATAGTGGTTGTGGCCGGAGACGACGAGGTCGGCCTTGCCGGCGATCAGCGGCGCTACCTCGCGTAGCATTTCCTCGTGGTCGTACCAGGCCTTGCCCGTCCCTTCGTCCACGTAGCCTGACGAGTAGAAGAAGCAATGCGAAAGCACTACAACGAAGTCATCCTGGGGGATATCCGCCAGCTGCTTCTCGAGCCAGGCTTTTTGCTTCCGGCCGAAGCCTTCGGGACCCCAGAGCAGGTCGAGCGCGATGAAATGCACCGGCCCCGCGTCGAGACGCCACGACGAGGCGCTGAGCGCGCCCTCGGGAGTTCCCGCCGGCCCCTTGGCTTTGGCGAACGCGGCGCGCCACCTGGCGGCTCCTCCGATTAGCGCGTCGTGGTTGCCGAGCAGCGCGGCGAAGGGCAGGGTGGGAGCGTCGCGCTCGACAGAATCGAGCGCCTCGCGCCAGTCGTCCGCTTCCATCCCCATCTCGACGAAGTCGCCGAGGTTGAAGAACGCGTCGAGACGGCCGGCCTCGTACTCCGCTTGCGAGACGCGCAGGATCGCGCTGCGGGCGGCGGCGTCCGATTCCTTGCGGCCGTAATGGGCGTCGGAGGACAGCGCGACCCTCAGGGTCCGCGTACCGTCCGCAGCGACGCGGAGGGGCAGCCCGATTGACGGGTCGACCACTTCGGGCTTGAACGCGGCTGCGGGCGCGCCAAACGCGTTGGTACTTATGAACAGCGCGACCCCGACCGCCACCATTGTTGAAAGCAACGACAGTGCGGCGATGAAGTTGATAACCAAGCCGGGAATTTTGGTTGTCCTGGCGTATACGATACGCGCCGCGGCGGCCAGGACAAGCGGTGCCAACCCGAGCGCGGCAAGCGCGAGGACCGGCTTCTGGTATCCCCAGCGGTACATGCCGAGCGTCCCCTCTTGCGCGAAGGCCCAGATAAGGAAAGCGGCCATCGCGGCCGCAGCCGTACCCGCCATGATGATGACGGACCTATATACCAAACGTTTCATGCTTTTCTCCAGCTGATCAGCGTACGATACGGCATGCGCTATGGTCAAGGCCGTTCAAAATTATCGATCTGATGTAGTTAATAAAAAGGGGCTTCCGCGAAAAATGCGGAAGCCCCCGACTCGATCAGAGGGCCGAAGCCCCCCTCGCAAAGTCAATCATCGATCACCTCCTTTCCCTTTCGCTCTCGCGATCGGATGGGATTAATGCCGGCAGGAGTACTGTGCCATGGATACGGGCTGGGTAATAGCTATAGTAACGTTGTAACGGATTTTTCCGGCAGAAACCCGCATTGGAGTGTACCAATCAGATATAGCGAAACACTCCGTTTACACGCTTCATCGAATTATGGCATGATCGGTGCATCTTCGCGGAACCTGGAGGTGCAGGATGATGTTTTACAGCGACCCTATAGCTCTCCTTAACGACAGCGCCGTCACGGCGTAGCGAAGAGAACCAGCCCACAAAGCTCGTTCCTCCTCGCGACCAATGACGGATGTGGCTTGCATCCATCGAGGAACGATCATGCCTTATTTGAACGCAGACGGCGTATTGCCGCCGGAATTACTCACCGAGATTCAAAAGTACGTACAGGGAGCCCTTGTCTACGTACCTCGCCAAGGCCCCGAAAGGCTCGGCTGGGGCCGGAGGAACGGTACCAGGGCCGAACTCGACAGGCGCAACGCGGCGATCCGCCAGGCCAAGGCGGGCGGCCGCACCATCGACCAGCTGGCGGACGAATACTGTCTGTCTGCCGACGGCATCAGGAAGATACTCTATTGCAACCGTCGATGAGCCGTATGCCGAAACCGGGACGCCAAGATCCGTTGGCGTCCCGCGACAGCCGTGGTATAATCAACGAAGTATGATCGACACGGCGAAATTGCAAGCCTGCTCGCTTTTCGGCGGTTTGTCCGCAGAGCAGATAATGATTATCCATACCTGCATGACCTTCGCTTCGTTCAATGCCGGCGAGGCGATAATGCGGGAAGGGGAACCCAACGATTCCATCTATTTCATCCTCGAAGGCAAGGTCGAAATATCCCGGCGCGGCACCTTCATCGTCGAGCTTCCCGAAGGCCAGACTTTCGGCGAGATGGAGCTCCTCGATATAATGCCCTCGGCAGCGACCGTGAAAGCTCTGACGACTGTCAGCGTCGCCGCCATTTCCAACAAGTGCATTCGGACAATCTATGCGAACGAGCCCAAGGTATTCGGCATTATGATGATGAACCTCGCCCGCGATCTCTCCCGTCGCCTTCGACGTATGGACGAGCTTGCCTGCGATTCCCCCGACAAGGCGGATCATCTGGACGAACGGTACGCCCGCCAGGTCAAGCCTATCTTCGGATAGGCGGAATACTCCATGACACATGTCAACCATACTCCCGGGAATGTTGCGCCGTACGTTGATGCTCCATCGCCGTACGGCGAAACGGCTTTCGACAATCCCCCATGGGCCGCCGCAAGCGCGCGTTTCCTCATAGTCCGCCTTTCGCCGTTCCGGGACGTGGAGCGCTCCACCCCCCACCAATTCCTGTACAGGGAAGTGCGCGGGGCGATCCCTTCCGCCTATATCGATTTCTGTTTTTTTCCTAGCTCGCGTGAACGCGCGTGGAACGAATCCGCTCCGTCTGGAGCGATTGCCGGCTTGGCTTCAGCCAGGCCGGCGCGGGACTTCGACATAATGCTGATCTCCAACTCGTACACTCTGGAGCTCGTCAACCTGATGCCGTGGCTCATGGCCTCGGATATCCCCCCTTCCAGGCTTGCCCGCGAGGATGCAATCGAGAAGGGCGGGAGGCGTTATCCCCTCATCGTGCTCGGCGGGTCCAACGCGATGGCCAGCGCCTCCGTGTACGACGAGCCTTCCG
>CAZKJA010000383.1:0-3637 GCA_964552925.1 uncultured Treponemataceae bacterium | reverse complement strand
CGGTAAGAACCACAGTGCGTGAATACGGATCCTCCGGGAACCTGCAGCGGGAAGCCGTCGAGGAAAAGGGTATCCTCAGCGAAGAATCGACATTCGACGCCGACGGTCGCCCTTTGCTTGCGCGACGCTTCCTTGCAGATGGAGTGGTAGAGGAAACCGGTTACGGCTACATCGACGGAAAGCTTCTCGTCAAGGAAACCTCCCGCGGCGGCAAGGTGTTGGAAACCGTACGCTATGTGTATTCTCCGGACGGCCGGCTCGTTTCCGCAAAAGCCTCGAACGGGGCATTCTATGGTTCGGGCAAGACGGTCGATGGAGTGGCGTCAATGTGGCGCATGGGACCGGATGGCCTTGAGCTCCGCGGCTACGATGCCTCGGGGAGGCTGGCTTCCGTGCGGGTGTATGACGGAGTTGTACTCAAACGCAGGGAAACCCGCATATGGGCAGGCAACGCTTTGGAGCGTTCGTCTATCGTCACAAGCGATGGAACGACTACCGTGACCGCGTTCGAGGTCTCGGGTGCGGCAGCCGGGAGCATTTTGACACTCACCGTCGAACGTGCCGGCCTGGTGGAGTCGCGCGAGCGAAGGGCATACGACGATGCCGGCAGGCTCAAGCGGGTGGAATCGGAAATTGGCGGCAAGCGCGCCTCAACCGAATATGCCTATGATGACCAAGGCGTCCTTGCGATGGAGAAACGCCTCCTCGAACGTGATCAAGCGCTCGTCATCCATTACGTATCCAAGACCGAAATTGTGGAGGAGAACTATCGCGGGGACGTACTTTTCGCCCGCGTATCTTACCAGGATGGCAGGCGGGTCAAGGAAGAGCTTTTCAAGGATGGCGTGATTGTACGGACAAGGACTTTCGAATGAGCCACGGAGCGTGGATACGCTTCGTGGCTTGGCGCTGGTTCCGCTCCGGCAAGGGTGCGGGCCCGACCTTGAGGCCGGCGACCGCGGGAATAGCCATCGGGGTCGCGGCGCTACTTTGCGTCATCGGCGTCATGAACGGCTTCCAGGTCGGTTTCATCGACGCTGTCCTGGACCTGGACAGTTTCCATATCCGCGTTCCCGGCGATAGGGCGACGGCTGCGGAGCTTGAGGCCACCCTTTCCAGGGTAGCCTCGGTAGTGTCCTTCGTCGACATCCGTACAATGGCCGCCAACGATCGGGGCAGGGCGTACCCGGTCAGGGTAAAAATCCTTGAAGACGACATCGCCGCGCGGGATCCTGGCTTCATCGAGCGCCTCGAGATGCGCTCCGGCTCCTTCAAGGATGGTTTGGTGATAGGCTCGGAATTGTCCAGGAGACTCGACGTGAGGCTGGGCGACACGCTCACCTTGCTCGCGGTCACGGCGGACGAGGACGAAGGTATAGCCACCGGCATGATTGCGGTGACGGTCGCCGGCATATACCACTCGGGATACTACGACTTTGACGCGTTCCTGGCTTTCCTGCCCCGATCCGTTTCCAGGAGCCTGGGCTCGGGCGAAACGGAGATGTTGGGCGTCAAGCTCGCGGACCGTTACGGGGATGAGCGCGCGATGGCGGAACTGGCCCGTGCGGGTATAGCCGGGGGCGAGACCTGGCGTCAATACAATCGGGCGTTCTTCGGAGCCTTGAGGATGGAAAAATCGGTAATGATGATGCTCATCGGGCTGATCTTTCTAGTAGTCGGCGTAAACATATATCATTCGATGTGCAAGACAGTGTATGCGCGCGTCGACGACGTAGCGACCCTTAAGGCCCTGGGAGCCGGTTCCAATGCAATTCGCGATATCTTCACCCTCGACGGGGTGGTCGCGGGAGTGGGGGGGGCCTTCCTGGGATTGTGCCTCGGACTCCTGGTGGTGATGAACGTCAACGGCGTCTTTGCCACGATAGAATCGCTGTTGGCGTCGATCCATGAGTTGCTCGGCAGTACAGGATCATCGTTCGCGTTCTTTTCGCCGGATTTATTCTATATCGGCGACGTGCCTGTCCGCCTGTCCTTTTCGGAGACGCTGTTCATCAGTGTGGCCGGCGCGGCCTCGGCCATCGTCGCGGCCAGGGTCGCCAGCTCGAGGGTCTCGGTCATCCTTCCATCGGAGGTGCTTCGCAATGAATGACGACGTGATCGTCTGCAGACAGCTGCGCAAGGTTTTCAGGAGCGAAGCCGAAGACCTGGAAATCCTTGGTGGGGTCGACATGCGGATACCCCGCGGCTCGAGCGTATCAATTACCGGACCGAGCGGGTGCGGCAAGAGCACCCTGCTGTCCATCCTTGGCGGACTGGATCGCCCAACTTCGGGTGAGGCAATGGTCGGCGGCTTGGACCTGATCCGGGCGGACGAGGATATACTGTCCCGTTTCCGGGCCAAGGTAGTCGGTTTCGTTTTCCAGTTCCATTACCTGCTCAAGGATTTCACCGCGCTCGAAAATGTAATGCTTCCATCGTTCATCCTTACGGGCGACAAGAAAGCCGCCATGGAAAAGGCGATTCCCCTGCTCGACGCGGTCGGCTTGGGAGACCGCCTTTCGCATGTTCCGGCGAAATTGTCCGGGGGTGAGCGTCAACGCGTCGCGATAGCCCGCGCTCTTGTCAACGATCCTGAAATCGTCCTGGCGGATGAACCGACGGGAAACCTTGACAGGGTATCGGCGGGCGCCGTCGAGAACTTGCTGTACAAGATGGCTTCCCGAGGCAATACGACGCTTCTCGTCGTGACCCACGACTTCGAGATGGCTTCGAGGGCCGGCCTTCGTTACACGCTCCGCGACGGGGCGCTTGTTGAAGCATGACGAGCAAACCCGTGGCGTATATCGCCTTCCGCTTTTTTTTCGGCCGACGTGATGGCGCGGGCAGGCGGGACCAAGCCCGCAAAGCTCTCGCGGGGGCGGTCCTGAGCGTCGCCCTCAGTCTCGTGCCCCTCATCACAGTGATGCAGGTGGCGGACGGCATGATACGCGGCATAAGCGCCAGGTATGTCGAGCTGGGTACCTACCACGCGCAGGCGCTTCCGTATGGGTCGCTTGATCTGGCCGCCGCGCGCGATGCTGCCCGCGACTCGCCCGGGGTGACCGGAGCGTGGATGGAGACGCAATCGGTCGGTATAGCTTTCGCCAACGGCAGGCGTGAAGGGGTCGCGATCCGTGGCGTCGAACAAGGCTTCCTCGCCGATCATGCCACCAGGGAATACCTGCGGATCGACGAGGGCAGCGCGGAGCTCCCTGGTTCCAACGATGCTCTCATGGGGTCGGCGATGGCGCTCAAGCTTGGCGTGGCGCCTGGCGGGACGGTCAACCTCATTACCCTCAGACGGAACGCCGTCGGGGAACTGGTACCGCGTATCGCGATGTTTACCGTGCGAGGCATCGTCTCGGCGGGTTACCGCGACCTCGATGCGCAATGGCTGTTCATCAGGCAGGACACGGCGGCGCGAATCCTGCCCGGGGAAAATACCAGAAGCTTCGTAGGCATCAAAGCGGGGAATCCGTTCGGGAATCCTGTCGAGGCGCGGGATGCGGTGCTTGGCAGGATGCCGGCCGGCTTCTCGGTGTATTCATGGAAAGAAGTCGAGCGGAACCTCTTCGAATCCCTGGCGAGCACGAGGACAATGCTCCTTCTGATCATGGCGGTCACCGTGGCTGTCGCG
>CAZKJA010000382.1:0-3639 GCA_964552925.1 uncultured Treponemataceae bacterium | reverse complement strand
AATTGTCCCAGCGGAGTCGAAAAAATCACGGCGACCACGGGCGCGATCCTGGGCCAGGTTATCTGGTGGTTTTTGCCTTTGACAACTACAGGCGGCGAGATATCGAGATCCATTCCGGCGTATACCCCGATCGCGTTTCCGGCGATGATGTTGGTTATCTCGGCGACAAGCCCGGAAACAGTGGCGAGCCTGTCCTGCTCGCCGCTCGTCTCGACGCCCGAGGCCTTCAGGAGTTCATCCACGAGGCCAGTCGGCAAACGTACGGCCACAACGCCCTGCGCGCTGCCGGCGATACCGAGGATGCCTGAAATCTCCCAGGCGTGGTCTTCGGAGCCTTCGAGCGTCCGCGGCGAACCCGCCTTGGCGTCGATGCCGAACATCTGGGGAAATACCGCGTTGGCGGCATCGAAGAAAGGCTGTACGCCGTGTATTGCCATGGTAATCGTCCTTGGGTGGGGGCTGCAGGCGCTCTGCTTCTTGTTGCCGCGCCCGTACAGTACTAGAATAACTTGAACCATGGCGATCCACAAGGGTAAAAGAGACAGCTCCCATGCCGAAGCGGCGCTCGCCGCGGCGCCCTTGCTGTGCCTCGCCATGTTCGTTCTCGGCGTGCCTTTCCCGCTCCCACGGTTTTTCGTTCCCGGACGCGGCTACGAGCTTGCCGCGGGCCCGGGATCGACAGCCGCGGACGTCATGTCCGACGCCGCCGCAGGCCCATTCGGAACGGTCCGTCTGCATATCGACGGCCGACCGACCAAAGTGGAGATTTCAGCGGCCAGGCGGCATTACCGCGACACCGGCATGCCCGTCGCCTTTGAAACGACCGCGAATGCGAGCTCTGACGCCGGCCCGGCGGAGGCGTTTTCTATTCCGCTCCGGACCGACGGCTCGGCCGTCGAGCTGACTATCCTGCTCGACGAAGCCTCCGCGGGACTCCCCGTCCGGGTACTCGTGGACGGCTCCGCGGCGTTCGACACGCAAGAACTCCCACCGGACAGGCGCGTCAAAGTGCCGATCGAGGCCGGAGACCCGGGACGGGACGCGCTCGTCGAGGTCCGCGCGGGTGCGGGAGGAGCGGATCGAGTCTCGCGGTTTTCCGTGGCGGCCGGCGGCGGAAACGAGCCGCGCATATTGATGGCCGGCGGCGAAGCCGGAACCAGGACCCTTCTCGATTCGCTGTTCGCAGTCAAACACATCCGCCTGGATGAATTGGAATCGGCGGGCGTGTTCGACTACGAACTCGTAGTGCTCGACGGTCCCAGGCTTTCCTCGCTCGGCGCATCCTTGTCCGCCAGGCTTGCCTCGTACGTTGAAAGGGGCGCCGGAAGCCTGCTCCTCGTCGCCGATTCCCCCGGGATAGGCATACCCGGCGACGCGCCGGAGCTGGAGCGGCTGCTGCCCGCGGAATTGTCGCCGAGGCCGCAGTCAAGGTTGCCCGACGTGGCGATGGCCGTCGCCATCGACGCATCCGGCTCGATGTACGGGGAGAAGCTGTCGCTGGCCAAGGCGGTCGGGCTTGAACTCGTCGCGAACCTCAAGCCGGGCGACGTAGCCGGCATCCTGCTCTTCGACGAGGAGGCCCGCTGGCTGTCGTTCCCCGGGCCGGTGGAACTGCTCGACGCGCGCCGGGAACTCGAGCCCCTGCGGGCCGGCGGCGGCACGCGGATATATCCTGCTCTGGCGGAATGCATCGACGCGCTCGAGCGCTTCAGCCAGCCGGAACGCCGCATAATAATAGTCTCTGACGGAGTCAGCAAGCCAGCCGATTTCGATTCCCTGGTCTCGAGAGCCTTCAAGGCGCGCATCGCGGTCTCGACGATGGCCGTGGGCGATGAGTACGACAAGGCCCTCCTCACGAGCATCGCCGCAGGCTCGGGCGGGCGCTTCTACCGCGTGAGGGATCCGATGGACGTGCCGTCGCTCATCATGGAGGACAGGCAGACGATATCGAGGATGGTTTTCGCGGAGGAGAGCGTCGGCATAGTCGATATCGCAGGCTCGCCCGCGGGCAACGTCACCGGCATGGCCAGGCTGTCGCCCAAGCCCGACGCCTTGGTGTTTTTCTCGACCGAGGCGGGCGATCCCCTGTTTGCCTCCCGCCGGATAGGCTCCCGCTCGGCGATTGTGTACGCGAGCGATATCCACGGCCGATACGGCTCGGGTTTCCTCGGTCGCCCTGAAAACCTTGCAGTCATCAAGGCCGTCATCGAAGGCTCGTTCCGCGGACGCCCGCCGCAAGCTACTCTGGCGGAAACCGCCGACGGCATCTCCCTATCGATACACGGCGATTACCTGGCTGCCCCGCGCGCAATCCTCGTCGACCCGCTGGGAGCCATTGTCGGAGAGACGGCCTTCGAGGCGCTCGCTCCGGGCTACTTCCACGCCGCCTTCGATCCGCCGGCCGAAGGCAGGTACACCCTGCTGGTGGCGGACAGGGGAACCGTCGCCGCGCGCTTCCCCATCCACGCCAACCGCGGCTTGAAAGGAGTCCCGGTCGACTCCGCCGCCGCAGACGCCGCGTACAGGACGCCGTTCTGGGCCTTGATGCCCGGCAAGATTCCGTGGCTTCTGGCATTCTTCGCCCTATCGCTGTTGTATACCCTCCTGGCGAGGATGAGGCGACGAGGATGAAACGCCCCACAGCCCAGGCGCGTGGCACAGGCCGGTTACGCGGCATTGTTTTCGCGCTCCTGTTCGCATGCCCGCATGGAACCGGCGCGGCCGGGCCTTCCGCCGGGGTGTGGATCGACGCGGGGCCGCCCCTACCCTACGCCTTCAACAAGGCGACAATCTCGGGTCCCGACGGATTATCCGGTTTCGCCAGACTGTACGGGATTGCCCCGGATGGAACCAGGACGGCGTTATTCGAGGCGCGTTTCGGCAGGCTGGAGTCGCTCGAGGCGCTCTTCTACGCCGACCCGCGCTTCCTGTGGCTCGGCTTCGAAGGCAGGGACGGTACCGGCGCGGAGGTGGTCGCCTCCCTACGATTGGAACCGCGCCTTCCCGATGCCACGCAATCCGATGATGCGGATTCGTCAATCCTGGCAGCCCTGCCCTTCCCCTACCGGGTGCAACCTTTCCAGGGACCGCCTTCGGAATTCATTGTGACCGACGCCTCGCCGGAAGCCTTGGCCCGCGCCGCCGTGTCACAGCTATTTACGCCCGGGAAATCCGTCTGGCCGCTCGCAGTGCTCTCGGCCTGGTCGATACTTGTGACAGCCTTGGTCGTACGCGGCCGGAGGGACGCGCTGGCCACCGCCGCCTTCATCGCGGGCTCGGTCTTGGCCGCGGCCGTGGCAAGCGCGACGGGAAGCGATGCGCCCGAATTGTACTCGATGGCCGCGCCGGACCGAGGAACCGCCCTCGTCCGCTCCGTACAAATCCGAGGCGCTTACGACGAAGTGAAGTGGCAGGAAAAAGCGGCTGGAGGCGATGGCGGCGCGGGCTTGAGATTCCTCGCGCTCCGCTCGCCGCTGGGTGCCGCGATACCGGTCTCCGCCCTGGCTTCGTACCGGCGGCTACGCTTCGCCGAGCCGCCTCTGGTGCTGCGCCGGCTCGATGGAGAACCGGTGCTCGCTCCCGCGCGCTTCTCGGCGGCCTGGGGCCTCCATGACTGAGCGAATCACTGCGCGGTCCGCC
>CAZKJA010000381.1:0-3640 GCA_964552925.1 uncultured Treponemataceae bacterium | reverse complement strand
GAGGTTCCGGTGGTCGCGACCGGCATGGCCAACTCACCCCGCGACGGTTCAATCTACCACGTGGACTTCAACGCCGCGATGGCCGTCAACGCGCTGTACATGTCGGCGCTCGGCGACATCCTCAACGACAAGGAGATAAGCTTCCAGTACAAGCGGAACTATTTCTCCCTCAAGACGCGAATAAACAACTTTATGTGGAATCCCGACGACGGGTTTTATTACGACGTAGACTCAAGCGAGCGCCAGGTCCGCATCAAGACCCTTGGCGGATTCTGGCCGTTGTTGGCCGAGATTCCGAATGAAGAGCGGGCGGAGGCGATGATCGCTCACCTGACCGATCCCGCGACCTTCGGCACCGAGAACCCGTTCCCTTCGCTGGCGATGGACAGCGAGCTCTACGACAAGCGCGGCCTCGGCTACAACGGCGCTGTGCTGCCGCAGTTCACGTACATGGTGATCAAGGGGCTGGAAAAATACAACCAGTGGGAACTTGCGCGCGATTGCGCGATCCGCCACCTGTACTTCATCCTCGACTCGGCCCACCAGAACGGCGAGCACAGGCAGACGCTCTGGGAGGCCTACCAGCCTCAGAACGAGGGCAAGGCCATCTGGCCGGACAGGCCGGACTGGCCGCGCCCGCAGTACCTTGGATTCTCCGGCCTGGCTACCGTAGCGCTGATGATAGAGAACATCGTGGGTTTGTCGGTATCCTTGCCGCGCAAGACGGTCGACTGGATAATTCCCAACCTGGAAATCATGGGGATAGAAAACCTCAGCCTCAAGCGCAACATGGTGACGATCCTCTCGAACAAGAGCGGCAGGGGCTGGGAAATCCACATGGAGTCGGAGAAGCTGTACTATTTCACCATCAACGTAATAGGCAAGAAGAAGAAGACCCTGCCGATCCCCTCGGGCAAATGCTCGATGCTGATCGACAAGATCTAGCCTCGCTCAATCCTTGGCGTTGACAGTTACCGATCCCATCATCGCGAAACCGGATATTTCCACCCAAGTCTCGGCGCCGTGTACCTGCTGGTTCACCTCGCGGCCGGCCCTGCTCTCGCCCATGAACGCGAAACTGGTGAGCCTGACCGGCAGGCCGCGCGGCACTATGACCCGGGTTTCGCCCATGAGCGTGAACGCCTCGATGCGCACCGGGCCGGGAGGCAGGTCGACTTCGCGCAGGTCGAGCTTGGTCGATCCCATCACTGTGAACGACGAGACGCGGTCGCTCGACAACCAATTGCCCGTCATGCTCCTGTCGCCCATCACGCAGCCGGTGGTGATTGGCGTATTCCCGACGATCGAAGCGTCCCGTCGGTAGGAGAAGCTGTTCGGAGCTGGTTGTGATCGCTTGTCACGTTCGTCCGCGCGTTTCTGCGTCGCCGGCAGGTTGAAAGCGATTCGCTCGAGATCGCCTGTCGTGGCGGCGGCGCTGGCTTCCGCGACGCGGCGCTCGTATTCATCGATGTTGATCGTGTCGTTGGCGAACGCGCTCGTTAGCCTGTCGATGACATCCTGTCGCATTGGCTCCAGGCTGCCTTGCGGGATATTCCCTTGGTATGCACTCATACAACCTCCATCAGGCCTCGCATGGAACCCTCTCGGCGTTCCTGGCACTGCCCCCGAAAATGGCAAGCGTACCTCGATCCCTATGATATAATACGAAAAAATGAAGGCTTAGTCGATATTCGAGGAGCGATACATGAGCGATGATCTCCATGGTTACTGGTTCGAGGAACTGGAAGTCGGCATGTCCGCCACGTTCGCCAAGACCGTGACCGAATCCGATATCCATGCGTTCGCGGGGCTGTCCGGCGACTTCAACCCCGTGCATGTAAACGAGGAATTCGCGGCGGCTACGATGTTCAAGGGGCGGATCGCCCACGGGATGCTGTCGGCGGCGTTCATATCTACGGTGCTCGGCATGCGCCTGCCGGGTCCGGGCTGTATTTATGTCTCGCAGGCGTTGAAGTTCAAGGCGCCCGTACGCATAGGCGATACGGTGACCGCGCGCGTCGAAGTCCTTGGCACGGTGCCCGAAAAGAAGTTCGTCACGTTGAAGACGACCTGCTCGGTCGCTGGAAAGCTCGTGATCGACGGCGAGGCGACCCTGATGGTTCCGTCCAGGCCATGAGGCAATGAACAAACAAGGGAGATCCATATGGAAAAGGCAGTGATCAGGCTCCGCATGGGGTCGCACGACGCGCACTACGGCGGCGAGCTTGTCGACGGGGCAAAGATGCTCCAGTTGTTCGGCGATGTCGCGACCGAGCTACTAATACGCAACGATGGCGACGAGGGCTTGTTCGCCGGCTACGAGAAAGTAGAGTTCCTCGCTCCGGTGTACGCCGGCGACTTCATCGAGGCGTCCGGCGAGATAGTCCACGTCGGGAACTCTTCCCGCAAGATGACTTTCGTAGCAAGCAAAGTAATAGCGCCGCGCAAGGACCTGAACGATTCGGCCGCGGACCTGCTCGCAGAGCCGGTCGTCGTATGCAAGGCCACAGGAACCTGCGTCGTGCCGAAGGACAAGCAGCGGAAGCGCTGAGCCAAGTCAATCATGCGATTGGCGATGGTTTGCCTCGCCGCGCTCGCGGTCGGGTGCGCGGGCGTTGGTACGAAGAACTTGGCCGTTCCGACGCGATTCACGCAGGAACGCGTTGCGGGCGACCTTCCGGCAAGGCCCGGGTACGCGTCGTTCCTCGAAGCGGGGATGCCGGGGGCTGTAATTCCCGGCTTGGCCCAGGACTTCGTGCCGCAAGGCGTGGCGTTCGATGAGGGCAGAAACTGGATTCTTGTCACTGGTTACCGGACCGGCGGAAGTCGGTCGATGCTATTCATACTCGATGCGGCGACCGGTTCGATGGTCGGCAAGGCCGTGTTCGAGCTTCCCGATGGCTCGGCGTATTCCGGACATGCGGGTGGCATCGCGATACTCGGGAACCATGCGTACATCTCGAGCGATTCCATGTTGCACGGTTTTTCGATGGCAGGGCTCGAGATTGCAATCGCATCAAGCGCGGCTTCGAGCGTCGAACCGGTCGTCGTCCGCTTCGCCGACTCGACGATGACACCGACGCGAGCCTCGTTCTGTTCGGCATCCGCGGGTGTGCTCTGGGTAGGCGACTTCGAACACGGCGTGGCGTATCCCACCGCTGATTTCCGCTACATGAAAGCCCGTGACGGTGCGGAGCACCGGGCCTGGACAGTCGGGTATGAGCTGGAATCAGGCGATACGCTTGCCGGACGCCTCGTAGACGCGCGCGGGTTCGCCGTCCCCGACCTGGTATTGTCAACAGGCGGTCGCATCCAGGGCTTTGCCGTAGTCGCGGGAGGCGTCATTGCGCTCAGCCGGTCCTTTGGCAGGAATAATGCTTCCGCCATACTGTTTTATTCCGATCCGACCCGAGACAAGCCGCATGCCCACGTTCGTCTGGGTAATTCGGATGTGCCGCTGTGGTTCCTGGACGGGTTCCAGGAGCGAAAAACGATGATCGCTCCGCCTATGTCGGAAGGACTCGCCGAAATTGGCGGCCGCCTTCTCGTGCTGTTCGAATCGGGCGCGGCGACGTATAGATTGGGCGCAGGCCGCGCCCGCGATCCGGTCGACAGGATATGGACCATCGAACTGGCGCAA
>CAZKJA010000380.1:0-3675 GCA_964552925.1 uncultured Treponemataceae bacterium | reverse complement strand
TATCCTGCGGCAGGTTTCGCAGTTGACGGATTCCAGGTACATTTTCCTGACCTACGGGGAGGGCGGAGAGTCGAAGGGCGGAACGGAAGGTTCCGTTAGCCATCATACTGGAGCCAACTTCCAGACCGACAAGCTCGAGGCGATCATCATACGCTTCGTGCGCGAGGAGGTCTCACGCCTTTCCGACGCCCCGCTATCCGCAGGCGAGGACTTCTACACAGCGCAGAAAGTCGGCGACGAGAGCCGTGACGAGACAATGGATAAACTCTTCGAGGAGGCGATGGGAAACCTGGCCGATTATTCGACGTACCACATCACCAAGGAAACTCCTTGCGTCGTGATGCCGCTCACTCCTTCCGATGCGAGCCTGGCCCCTACCGCGGAATATTTCGCCGCGCGGCTGGCGATGGCGTCGGCCGAGGCGAAGCGCTGGAAGCTCGTCGAAAGGAAGGACCTTCAGGGCATCCTCGCCGAGCTGGAACTCCAGCTGTCCGGCCTGGCCGACGAAGGCAACGCCGCGAAGGTAGGCCAGGTGCTCGGCGCGGATATAATGGTCGCTGGCACCTTGTACAAGCGCGCGGAACGATACGAGTTATTTCTCAAGCTGTTGCGCGTTTCGACGGCTGAAGTGCTCGCGGTCACGCGCGCGAAGATCGACCTCGACCTTGGTCTATAGGATAAGCGGCCGCAGGCGCGCCAATGGCTCCTAAATCCCAGAAGCCGGGCTACGAGTGTTCGGCGTGTGGGCACCGCGAAGCCAAATGGCTCGGCAGATGCCCCGAATGCGGCGAATGGAACCCCCTGCACGAGAGCGCCGCCACTCCTGCCGGCGCCCATTCGTCCCGCGCGCTCAGGTTTTCCGTCCCGCTCGCCTCGGTCGATCCGGCGGAAGGCGCGCGTTCGGCTTCCGGGCTCGGCGAGGTCGACCGGGTGCTCGGCGGTGGCATCATGCGCGGTTCCAGCGTGCTCGTGGGCGGCGAGCCGGGGATAGGAAAGAGTACCCTGCTGCTGCAGATCGCGGCGCTCGCGGGCGTTACCGGGCGCGTGCTGTACATTTCCGGCGAGGAGAGCGCGGCCCAGATACGTCTGCGCGCCGACCGCCTGGGACTCAAGCGCGAAGGCCTCGAGGTGCTTTGCTCCAACGACCTGGCCGAAGCCCTCGCCGCTCTCGACCGGGTCAAGCCGGCGCTGTTTTTCATCGATTCGCTGCAGACCTTGTCGTCGGCGGAGGCGGGGGCGATCCCCGGGACCGCCAACCAGGTCAAGTATTGCGCACTCGAGCTCGCCGATCTTGCTCGCGAGAAGGGCAGTTCGTGTTTCCTGGTCGCCCATGTGACGAAGGATGGCATGATCGCCGGGCCGAAGGCAGCCGAGCACATAGTCGATGTGGTGCTTATGTTCGAGCAAACCGAGTCGGATATCCGCTTCCTGCGCTCCGCGAAGAACCGTTTCGGCTCGACCGACGAGGTGGGACTCTTTACGATGACCGAGCGAGGGCTGGTCGAGCTGACCGACCCGTCCGCCGTGTTCCTTGTCCGGCGGGATTCCGGCGCTCCGGCCGGAACCGCGGTGGCGGCTACATGGGAAGGCACGCGCGCCTTGCTCGTCGAGATCCAGGCGTTGACGGTTCCCGGCAAGGCTTCGCTGTCCCGCGTCTACTCGGAACGCATTGAACCGGCCCGGGTCGCCCGGGTCGCCGCCGTGCTGGAAAAGCACGTGGGGTTGCGTCTGTCGGACCAGGATATCTACGTGAATGTCGCGGGGGGCATACGCCTTGCCGAACCCGGTGTCGACCTCGCGCTCGCGGCGGCCATCTACTCGGCGAGGACCGGCTTGGCGCTGCCAGCGGACGTCGCTCTAGCCGGGGAGTTGTCTTTGGCGGGCGAAGTGAGGACTGTCCGCAAGATGCAAGGGCGCGCGAGGGCCGCGAACGCAATGTCGTTCCGCCGCGTGATGGGTCCGCCGGAACCTCGGGCATCGTCGTCCGGAGGTGACTCTGGCGATTCATGGGAAGCCGTACCGACTATAGCCGCGACGATACGCGCCTTGTTCGGTAACGCGAAAGATTCTCGGTAACGCCTGACGGCAATCCTCCATTCCATCCCGCATTGCGCATCATATAACGGTGTCCTATACTGCAACAGGATCGTGGAGGCTCGGCATGAAATTCTCGCAGTCAGGCAAACGTATTTTCGGTATTGCTGTACCGCTTGGTTCCGTCAAGACCGAGGATGGGTGGCGTGTCGGCGAGTATCCCGACCTCGTCCCTTTCGGTCGCCTCTGTTCGAGTCTCGGCGCAAGCCTCCTCCAGATCCTGCCGGTGAACGACACTGGAAGCCAGAGTTCGCCGTATTCGGCTCTGTCGGCGTACGCCCTTCATCCGCTGTACATACGCGTCCGTGACCTGCCGGAAGCCGCGAAGGCCGACGCCGTGCTTGCGAAGCTTGAAAAATTCGCGGCAAAGGCCACTGCCGGCGAGCGTTTTCCGTACGGCGAAAGTCTCGACGCCAAGCTCGAGGCTCTCAGGAGCGTGTACGAAGCCAATCGGGATTCCATAAAGGACGACAGGGCGCTCAAGATCTTCATCGCCGAAAGGCCGTGGGTCAAAACCTATGCCGTGTTCAAGCGGCTCAAGTCCGGTTACGGAGAAATGGCCTGGCGGAATTGGCCGGACTGGCGCGATCCCGCTCCCGCGGACATTGATGAGCTGTGGGAGGAGAAGGACGCTGTCGATGAACAGATGTTCCACGCCTGGGTTCAGCTGAGGGCCTCGGAACAGTTCGCCGCGGCCGCGGTCGCGCTCTCCGGCATCGGGATTGCGCTCCTGGGTGACATACCCATCCTGATGAACGAAGACTCGGCGGATGTCTGGGCCGACCGGGCCTTCTTCGATACGGCGATGCGGGCCGGAGCCCCGCCGGACATGTATTCGGCGACGGGGCAGAACTGGGGCTTCCCCCTGTACGACTGGGACGCGATGGCGCGCGACGGGTACTCGTTCTGGCGGGGCAGGATAGCCGAGGCCGACCGGTATTACTCGGCATTCAGGATAGACCACGTGCTCGGGTTTTTCCGTATATGGGCGCTCGGCGACCGGGAGGAAAGCGGTAGCCTGGGACGGTTCATCCCGGAGCCGGTGCTCTCGGCGAAGGAATTGGCCGACGCCGGTTTTAGCGTCGAACGACTGCGATGGCTGTCGGAACCTCACATACCGGGCAGCGGGCTCCGCGGCGCGGCGTCATCGGGGGCAGAGGCCGAGCGTTGCGCGGTGGCGGCTTTGGACAGACTCGATGGCGAGGACCTGTACCTGTTCAAGCGGACGATCCATGGCGAGGCCGATATCAGCGCGCTCGGGCTTGACCCGGGGCTGTCGGAATTCCTGAAAGCCCGGTGGCGCGACAGGACCTTGCTCGCGACGGGTGACGGCTCCTTCGCGCCAGTGTGGACGTACCGGGACAGCCGCGCGTGGGCGAGCCTGTCGAGCGGTGAAAAGTGGAACCTTGGATCCTTGTTCAACGCGAAGTCGGCGGAAGCCGAACTCGTATGGGAAAAACGTGGACGGAATCTGCTCGCGATGCTCAAGTCCGCATCTCCGATGCTGCCGTGCGCCGAGGATCTTGGGGCGGTACCCGATTGCGTCCCAAAGGTGCTTGCCGGACTCGGGATGCCCGGGCT
>CAZKJA010000379.1:0-3685 GCA_964552925.1 uncultured Treponemataceae bacterium | reverse complement strand
GGACTTGATTAACAACATCGGCGGGCTCATGAGCGACCTCATCGAGGGCGCGGCCGAGCCGACGCAAGACGATATCGAAGAACTCTTCCAGAGTATCGTGCCAGATTCGGTGCTTGGAACCGACGGAGTGATCAACGAAGCGGAGTTCCTCGCGATGATTGACGGGCTCATCGCCGCGGATGGCTATTTTACCACCCTGGGCGACAACATCAGCGGAGATGCGTACGCCTCCGGCACTGATTTTTCCGCTGGGGACATAGCGCAGAGCGCCCTCGTCGCCGCCATGGTAGCCGCCGTAGAGATTCCTGCCGCGTATTTGGGCAGTACCAACGTTGGTGACTACCTGTACGACTTGCTTACAGATCCCGCTACACCGGGTCCAGATGCATATAGTTTCCCGGACATGAACGCAGTTGGAACCCCGCTTTACAACATCCTGGCAGCTGCCAATATTTCATTCGCATCCTAAGGAGGAAGCCATGAAACGATTCATACTATCTTTAGTGACCTTCCTTTTGATCGTGGGTTCGGTGTCGGCGCAGACCCGGCTTGACGCGACCGCTCCCAAGGATGCAAGGACCATGGCCATGGGCGGCGCCTTCGTCGCGATGAGCCAGGGTTTTCAGAGCCTGTACGGCAACCCGGCTACATTTGCCGACAAGAAAGCCGAACTTACAGTTCTTTCCGTCACCCCGTGGGTGTTCGTCAGGCCGACCACGGATAATATCGCCTTGTTCCAGGGTCTTGCCGCGTCCATGTCGTCCGGTTCCAGCGATTCATCCGCCATCATCGGTCCTTTGTCCGATCTTATAACCGACAATGGTTTCGGCGGTGGCGCGTCCGCCGGCATAGGTTGGGTCGGCAAAGGGCTCGGGCTTGGCTTGATCGGAAGCGCCGAAGCCTATGTGCAGGGCGATACGCTCCTTGGAGCCACAGGCACGCTCGACGGACAGGTATCCGGCGTGGTTGGCATAGGCGTTCCGTTGCAGGTCGGCCCCTTCCGCTTCCAGGTGGGTGGTGATGTGCGTCCGTACCTCCGGATGACCGGCGAAATCGTCGGCACCGACCTCCTTGGCATAATGACCGGTTCGACGACCAGCGGCGCCACTTTCGACCCGATGGATATCCCCGTCGACGTCGGTTTCGGCCTCGCGGTCGATCTCGGCGCCAGGATGGACATAGGCAAGATGGTCTCCGTCGGCTTGGCCGTAAGGGACATCTCGACCAAGCAGACCTATGCTGTCTCGACTTTCGGCGATGTGCTGTCGAGCCTCGGGGGCGGAGACCTCCCGAGCGGCACGGATGCGGAATATACGATCGCTCCGAACGTCACCATCGGCGCCAGCATCAGCCCTATAACTGGTTCCTTCAGGAAGGTCATCGACCTGACCGTGATCGCTGAAATCCAGGATCCGATCAACGTGTACCTCGACAATTCGTCGGTATGGAACGTCTTCCACCTTGGTGTCGAAGCCGATTTCCTCGGCGGACTCCTGTCGCTGCGGACCGGCTTGAACAAGGGCTGGATCAGCATGGGCGCCGGCATCAGCCTGCTCGTGCTCGACCTCAACGTGGCGCTCTTCACCGAGGAGATGGGACTGCGGCCTGGCGACTCGCCGCGCACGGGCGTTTCGGCCGAAGTGTCCATCAGGCTCTGATGAAAACCGGTCGCCGCGCCGATACTGGAATATCAGGGAAAGGGGCATCGCCCCTTTCCCGCATACGAGGAGCACAGCTTCTTGAAGGAGCGGCGACTATGCTTGGAACCCGAAAACTGCCCGGAACGCTCGTGATCGCGTTCCTGGCAATTGCTTCGCTCTCGACTTGCCAGCAGTTTTCTACGTCGTCGCTCGCGACAGTGCTGGCGAGGGATTCCTACCCGATACCGGCCGATATGTCCGTCGCCGATGCCTCGGCCCTGCTCGACGAGGCGATGCTCAACGGCGACGCGGACATGGCCGCTGCGCTCGTCACGCCGCTGTACGCGGCAGCGAGCGCAGCGACGCCCGGTACCGCAGCCTACGATGAGGCCGCCTCGGCCCTCGCTTCGGCGGTGATCCTGTCCTCCGGCGTAGCGCCAGCGGCGACCGAGATAGGCCTGGCGTTCGCTTCATTCGACACGTCGGATCCCCTGTTCCCAACCGAGGAGCAACTAGCCGAGGCCTTGGCTCCCATAGAGACAATTACACTGACGGACGAGGAAGCCGACGCCTTGATGATGATAGCGGCGGATCCCCCCGCTGACTTGAGCGCCGCCGACGCGTATGTCGCCGCCTTGGCCTTGGTGAGCGACGAGTTTACCGATGCTGGCATAGTACTATCAGATCTGACATCGTTGGACGAATTGCTCGATGACACCTCTCCTCCCGCAGGGGTGGATGCCGCTACAATAACCGCTGCCCTGAGTCTCCTGTCGTATGCTCAGGATCTGGAAACCGCGGAGGGCACGAGCAGCATGCTCGGTGATCTGCTGTCCGGTTTCGATTTCGTGGCGCCCTGATGATGGCGCGCCTGTTTCCAGCCGATACTACAGTATCGTATGTTGCGCCCCCGCGAGGTTCGGCCATGAAACAAATACTTGCATTTTGCGCCGTCCTGGCGCTCTTCCCCGTGTACGTCGGCGCGCAGACGCGGACGGTCGATCCGTTCGTGCTGCCGTCCGCGAGGATGGCCGCGCTGGGCGGACCACACGCCGCGAGCGTCGCCGGCCTCGACGCCATGTTCGAGAATCCGGCGGGCTTCGCCTCGGAGACGACCGAGCTCGGCATCTCTTCCCTGGTGTTCAACCCCGCCGGTCCCATCTTCGACATTGTCGGCATGGTGGTAAGCGGCGGGGACCCCCTGGCGGGGTTATCCACGCTATTCGACGATAACGGACGGCTGTACGTCCAGGCCGACATCCTCGGACCTCTCGCCTTCGGGTACGCCGGCAAGGGCCTCGGCTTCGGCATATACAACCGCAGCGTCGTTACGCTCAACGCGGCATCGCTCCTGACGGTCGCGTACGCGGTTTCGGAAGAGGTCATGCTGATGGGCGGCTACGCGCACCGATTCAGGATCGGCGACCGGCAGATGCTCGACGTGGGCATCATGCCCAAGGGTTTCGTACGCGCCACGATAGGGGACGTTGTCTCGCTCGACGACGTGATCACCCTTGCTGGTTCGCCCACATCGCTTTTGACCGGGAGCGAATTTACCATGGTGTCCGGCCTCGGTTTCGACACGGGCGTACGGTGGTCGCTCGACGACACGCTCGCCGTCGGCCTGGTCGCGCACGACGCTTTTTCCCCGGCGATGGTGACCACGTATACAAGCTTCATGGATTTTAGCGCCGATCCGCAGGCTGCCAAGGTCGGCGATTCGGAATACGCCATAGTAAAGCCCAACCTGGCCTTCGGCATCGAGTACAACCTTCCCTTCGCTATCCTCGAGCTTCTTGGCGCGGAACTCGTCGTGCTCGCGGACTACGTCGACATCCTCGACCTGATGGCGGTCATCCCACGCAACCCGATACTCAACCTGGGGTTCGGCGTCGAACTCGAGCTGCTCGATATCCTGTCGCTACGGGCTGGGATCAAGGACGCGCTGCCGGCGGCCGGTTTCGGCATCGACCTTGAGGCGTTCTCGTTCTCGCTTGCAATGTTCGGCAAGGAACTAGGCATTGAGCCCGGAGTCCGCCCCGTGT
>CAZKJA010000378.1:0-3726 GCA_964552925.1 uncultured Treponemataceae bacterium | reverse complement strand
CGGCGGTAGCGGCACTTGCAAGCCTCGCCGCCGCTATTGCCTTCCGAATCGCATCCGCAAGATCGTCGCGCGGCATGCGCTGGGGGCCTGGCGGCTGGAGCCAGCGCTCCAGGTCGCAAGGAAATCCGGGAATGCCAGCGCGCCGCTTCCGGGATGCTCCAACCGGAGACGAAGAGCTTGCCGGCATACTCGGGAAGCGCCCTCGTTGATAGTCTCGATGCTCCAGGTCATATTCGAAGTGCCCGAATCCGGGAATCTCAAGGACAAGCGCCGTGTCGTCAAATCAATTAAAGACAGGATCAGGATAAAGTTCCGGATCTCTTGTGCCGAAACGGACCTGCAGGACTCGTTGCGCTTCGCGCAGATCGGAGCCGCGATGGTCTCGAACTCAGCCGAATTCGGCGAATGCGTCATGCAAAAAGCACTCAACCTTATAGAGTCGGAGTTTTCGCTGCGCATCCACGATTCCGCGATCGCGAGCGAACGTTTTGATTGAATCACAATGCCCCTTGCTCTACATCTCGACAACGTCTATATTTTGGGCTACTTTAATCCATCATGAAGCATACTAATGTACTGATCTGCGCGGCTGCGTGCTTTGTGCTCGCTTCCTGCGTCGGCATAGATACGAACGCCAAAATAAGCTCGAATGGAACGGTAGAAGTATCACTGCGCTACATCGTCTCCAACGCGGCCGATGAACTCGGCAAACTGGGCGCCAACGCGAAATACCTCCCCTTGCCTGTTGGAGAATCCGACCTGCGCCTGGCTGCCAGCAGGGCCGACGGAGAATTGAGATCCTGGGCGCGCAAGGAAGGCAATGAGTCGTTCACCATCGATGCCACGTTGCGATTCCCCAGCGCCGGCGCCCTCGTACGGTTCATGGACCCGACAGGGGAATTGGCCAGCTATGTCGAGGCAAATGGAAGGTCTACCCTTGCCATGACGCTTGCATCCGGCAATATTCCTGCCGAACCGAGCATTGACTCGTTCCTCGATTTGGCGTTCGGCGACTATCTTGTGGCGCTCACATTCGAGTTGCCAAAGGCGCCTTCTGCTTCGCAAGGTTTCACGATCAAGGGAAATACCGCGGCTTTCTCAATGAAGGCCGCGGATTTGTACGCTTCGCCAGCACCGGTCAAAGTGAGTGTCTCCTGGTAAAGATCAGCCGACGCCGCGGTCAAGCGGCAAAGGCATGGGGGTATGTATGAAAACGATTTCGACCTTCGGATTGTTCGCCGCGCTCGTCGCATTCGCGGTTCTTTCTTCATGTGTATCGTCACCGCCCGCCTCGAACGCCGCGAGCCCCACCCCGAGCGCCTCGCCGCCTTCGGCCGCCGTCGCCACGCCAGCGGGAACCGCATCGAGCCCGCCGACGAGCTCCGACGCCGAAATCGACGCGCTTATCGGCAAGGCCAGGGCGTCGATGGATTCGAACCACTTGTCCGAAGGAATAAAATTCTACATCTCCGCCCTGGCCAGGGCGACCAAGGACGGCAAGCGTTCGCGGGCCGACGAAATCACTGGAACGCTTAATGCCATAGGCACGCGCCTCACCGTCGAACCGCATGAATCCTGGCTTTTGCCGGACGGATCTCAGAAGACCGGTATATCGCGTGCGGCAGCCAGGGGGGAGGGCGCAATGCCCGCGGTATACCTTTACGAAAGCTACGGTTTCGCCAAGAGCGCGGTTCCCGACGCGTTCATCCGCTTCGAATTTGTTTCAAACGAAGGCAAGCTCAACGCGTCGGTGGCGACCGACGCCAAGGGCCTAGCCAACACGAGCATAACTTCAATCGCGACCCCCGGGAAGGACGCCGTGGTCAGGGCGTACCCCATCTTCAGTTCCGAAGGCTACAGCTTCGCGTTCAAGACCGTCTTCCGTGATTTCAGTTTCGTTGCCCCGCCCAACCTGGCGCTGGTCGCCGCGCTCGAACGCACTCCTGCTGGAGAGAGCGCGAACCCGAGGGTGCTCGACTCCGTCGCCGGCGCGCTCAAGACCCTTGGCGTCGAGGTGGTGGCATTCAACGGTGTAATGAAATCCGCCCAGTTCAACGCGGCGTTCGGGGGCGACGCCACCGCGCTCGCGTCTCTCGCCGGTTCTGTCAAGGCAGGCTTCTTCGCGCTCGTCCATGTCGATGTGGCCAAGCCCAACAGGATGGAATACGGCGGCAAGGTCTATAATATTTTCGTCACAAACGCCAAGGCTACCCTCAGGGTGGTCAGGGCAGACGGCACCGTGGTATTCGCCGAAGCGAAGGACGGTGTCCGCGGACAGGGCGGAACGGAACAAGCAGCGATAGACGACTGCCTCGTAAAGGTACGGGACGAGCTTACCGCGATCGTCAACGGCAAGTCGTCGGCGATACGCATGTCTTTCATGGAATGAGCGCCTGCTTCAGCCCGGTTCCCCATCCCCGGCTGTACGGGGAGCGCCGGGGGGGCGCGGCACAAGCCTGGCTTTTGTAAGCTTGCCGAATCCCCTTCGGCCCGCCTCGAACACAGCCCGTTCGACGCGAGCCGATTTCGCGTATGGATCGTCGAACAGGCTTCCCTGTCCCGCGCCGCTCCCGTCGAGCCCGGCAAGCCCGAGCCCTACAAGACGAAGCGGCTTTCCGTTCCATTTCCGCCCGAGAAGGGTCAATGCGGCTTCGTACAAGCCCTGGCTCGACTGCAATGGTTCGGCTCGTGTCTCCCGAATGCTTACCGTCTCGAAATCATCGTACCGTAATTTTAGCACCGCGCAGTTGGAGGATCCGCCTTCGGCGTACAACCGGGCTATCAGCTCCTCGGCCATCGCCAACAAGGTAGATTCCACGATACTCCGGTCGGACAGGTCGGTATCGAAGGTCGTCTCCGTGCTCATCGACCGGCTCTTCGGTTCCGCCCCGTAAATTCCCGGATCTTCCCCCTTGACGGCGGACAGGATGAACGCTCCGCCCGCCTTCCCCAGAATCGAAACCAACGCATCGGGGGAAAGCGCCGCGAGGCGCTCGATGGAATCTATTCCCATCGATTCCAGCCGGGCTCTCGTCTTTGGGCCGGCTCCCCATAGATCCTTGAGCCGTAAAGCCCGCACGAAGGCGGCTTCTCTACCGGGTTCGACCAAGACAAGTCCATCGGGCTTCTGGAGCCCGGACGCGATCTTGGCCACATACCTGTTTGATGCGGCGCCTATGGAAATCGACAGGCCGGTCTCATCTGCGACCCTGCGCTTGATCGCGGCGGCGGCGAGCTCTGGCGGCCCCCACAGCCTCTCCGTGCCGCCCATGTCGAGGCTTGCCTCGTCAATTGATACGCGCCTTACATTGGGGGTGAAGCCGTCGTAGATGCCCATCACGATCGTGGAGAGCTGCACGTAGCGGGCCATCCTCACAGGAAGGAATATTGCCTTGGGGCAGAGCCGCATCGCCTCGCCTATCGGCATTGCCGACCTTACGCCGAAAGCCCTCGCTTCGTATGAGCATGTTGACACTACCCCGCGATGGCCAAGCGATCCTCCGACGACCACGGGCTTGCCTTCAAGCGATGGATCGTCGAGTTTCTCGACGGAAGCGTAGAATGCGTCAAGGTCAATATGGAAAAACAAGCTCATTTAAACTGTATCGCCGTCCTGACGGCGGCTTCTCCCAACGAGAAAAGAATGGCGGATACAGCCCACGCGGCGGCGGTACGTCGCCCGCGATGCAGGCTTGCCGCGGGTGAAGACGCCGCAACTGTCCACAG
>CAZKJA010000377.1:0-3727 GCA_964552925.1 uncultured Treponemataceae bacterium | reverse complement strand
ATGACTTTCGGAGAAACCAAGACTAAGGTGACATGGCAGTACCCTCGATTCCTGCAATTCTCGTGATATGCCTCTGATATATCGATCTTGTACGAAAACCCTCTCCATTTCCTCATTGATACATCGCTTCAAAATACCGATTCCTTCTTACCGATCAGATATCCGCGTTCAATCAGTCATTGGTCAGAATGACTTTGATATCGTTCGATTTCCCGCCGGCCAGCGATTCGAAAATCTTCGGACCTTCCGACATCGGCAGGACGGACGTTATCATCTGCTTGACGTCGAGCTTGCCGTCGATGATCATCTGGAGGCCTTCGCGCATCTCGGTCGTGTACATGTAGCTGGTCAGCAGTTTGAGTTCCTTGACGACAGCGTGCTTGTACTCGATCTCGATGGTCGGCGAAGCCATGCCGACGAGCATCATCGTGCCGCCGTTGCGGACGATCTCGATGCCGGTGTTGACGGTCGCCGGAACACCAGCCGCGTCAAAGACGATGTCGACTCCCAAGCCTCCGGTCAGCTTCTTCACCTCGGCCTGCACATCACCCCTGGAATTAACCCCGTCGGTGGCGCCGCACTTCTTCGCCATCGCAAGGCGGTTGTCCAGGACGTCGACCGCTATGATCTTCGCGGCGCCGAAGGCCTTGAGGCACATGATTCCCATCAGGCCGATCGGGCCGGACCCGAACACGGCGACGGTCTTGCCTTTGATGTCGCCGAGGTGCTTGGTCGCCCGCAGCGATATCGACAGAGGCTCGACGAGGGCGCATTCGTTGAATGATACGTGGGCCGGGAGCGGCATTATCTTCTCGGCCGGCGCGATCACGTAATCGGCCATCGCGCCGTTGTAGCCGCCGGCTTTCATCGTCGTCCCGATGATGTAGCGATAATCGCAGACGTTCTGCAGGCCGTCCTTGCAGTCCTGGCACTTCCCGCAGTACAGGTTGGTCACGACGCCGACGCGGTCGCCGACCTTCATGCCGGTGACGCCTTGCCCCAGGCCGGCTATCTCGCCGGAGAACTCATGGCCCATGATCAGCGGCGCGACGCGCATAGCCGAGCCGCCTTTAAAGCCGGATAAATCCGAGCCGCAGATCGATACGGCGCGAACCCTGACGAGGACTTCATCCTTCTTCGGCTTTGGCGTTTCGACTTCTTCGTACCTGAGGTCGCGGGGACCGTGGTATACCAATGCTTTCATATGCTTTCTCCTTAAGCCCCGCGGGGCTCCCTACGGGGCTTTATTCCGTGCGCCTCGAAGAAGCGCAGGCCTTGCTTTATCTCGTTCTTGAAATCCTTGAATACCGACGCCTCGACCGATATGATCTCCTTGTAGGCTATCCTTTTGAGCGCGTCCAGGAACGGCTTGTAGTCGAACCCGTCGTCGACGCGCGGGAACACCCGCTCGGGGAACACCGTCGTCGGGTTGTCCAGGTGCACGTGCTTGATAAACGGTTCGTACTTCGCGATCTCGTCCAGGGGCCTGCCGAGTTCGACCATGTACCGATAGTCGATAAAGGTCTTGAGATTGGGCCGGCCGAATTTCCTGATGAACTCGACAGCTTCCGGGAGGCTGTTCACGATGTTCGACAGCTTTTTCCCAAGCGGCTCTATCAACACGGTTATATTATATTCCGCTGTGATGTCGAGGAGCATCGTGAAGAACTCGTCGAACTTGGCTGCCGCGCCCGCGATGTCCCCTTCAAGCGGCAGGCTGCGGGCCTTGCCGTTGCCGAACACGAAATACCTGGCGCCCATCGCGGCCGTCCGATCGGCGGCCTTGCGCAGGAAATCCCTGTAGTACGCGAGGTCGAACGACGCGTCCGATATCCGCGAGTCAAGCGGTATCGGATTGTCGAACACGTCGGCGGGGATGCCGCACGAGCGGAGCTTGCCGAGCGCGGCCTTGTACTCCGCGTCGTCGAAACCCATGATTTCCCGGATGTGGAGTTCGGCGCAATCGTAGCCAGCGGCCGCTATGTCATCGAGATCCTTTATGAAGCCGAAACAACTCAGACGCATTTTCATTTTACAGCGGTCTCTTTCCTTGGTTGTCATACAACGTTGCTGTTCAATCGCTAAAACTCGAACACGACCTTCACCGTCTCGCCCTTGCGCGCGGCCTCCAGCGCTTCCTTGTATTCTTCGGGCTTGAAGGTCGTTATCAAGTCGCGGACACGGACCTTGCCCGATTCCATCCACCGCATCGACGTCACGAATTGCCGGGGAATCGCCCCGACGTCGCCGAAGACGGTTACGCCGTTGCGCAGCATCTTCACCGGGCTGAACGTCGCCTCGGGGTACAGACCGAACAACACCACCCGGCCCCGAGGGCCGACGAGTTCGAAGGCGAGCTGCGTCGCTTTCGGCGAGCTGGCCGTTTCCACGACGATATCAACGCCCATCCTGCCGGTGATCGCCTTGATCGCCGCCACCGGGTCTTCCTTGCTGATATTGACGATGCCGTCCGCGCCAAGGTCCTTGGCGATCTTCAGGCGCGCGAGATCCTGATCCAAACCGACCGCGATGACCTTCGCCGCGCCGGCCGTCTTGTACGCAAGCACGTGCATCATCCCCAAAGCGCCGGGCCCGATGACCGCCACGGTATCCCCGAGCATTGGCTTCGACTGTTCCAGCGACCGTGCGACGAGGGCGAGCGGTTCTATAAGCGCCGCTTCGGCAAACCCGACCCCTTCCGGGATACGGTGCGCCTGGCGGGCCGGGACCGTCACATACTCGGCGAAGGTTCCGTGGCAGGTGATGCCTAAATGCCTCCAGTCCATGCACATCGTCGGGAACCCCATCTGGCACATGTCGCATCGGCCGCAACCCGTGATCGGTTCCAGAGCGACGCGCTCGCCTATCCCGTAGCCCGAGACCCCGGCGCCGAGTCCGGCTATTTCCCCCGCGCCTTCGTGTCCAAGTATCAGAGGGACGGGGACTGGCTTGCGACCCACGTAGCTGTTGTGGATGATCGATACGTCGGAGTAGCAGAGGCTTGCGCTCCTGATCCTGACCAGGACTTCGCCCGCGGCCGGTTCCGGCGCCGGCATTTCGGCCAGCCTGACAGATCCTTCTTCTTCAGTGGCCTTGATGATGGCTTTCATATCTCTCCCCTACACGTCGATCGGTTTGTGCGTCTGACCGGACTCGACTACCGCCATGATGACTTCAAGAGTCCTGCGCGCATCCTCTCCGCTCGTCCTCGGCGATTCCTCGCCCTTGACGACGCGGCAGAAGTGGCGCATCTGCTCGACGTAGGTGTCGTGCTTCGGCCACTCGAGCTGCGTACTCGTGATCGGATGCTGCCAGCCGACCTTGTCCGGGTCGGCGTAGTGGACCTTCACCATGCCGGGGAACGTCAGCGACGCCTTGGTGCCCAGATAGTGGTAGATGTCGCCCTTTGTCGGGTAGAAGAAGTGGTTCTCGCCGGTGGTGCACTCGTATCCCCAGAGCGACGGAGCCGCATCGGACATCAAGATGCTCGCGAGAGCGCCGCCCTTCAAGCGCACCGACACGCTGACGGTATCCTCGACCTCGAACCCGCGCGTCTTGTTGCTTACCTCGGTATACACGCGTTCGATTTCCCCGCAGACATAACGTAGGTTGTCGATCTCGTGGATAGTATTGATAAGGATGGGCCCGCCGCCCCGCCGCCTTCGCCAGTCTCCCACAACGAAATACTCAGAGGGTTTGTACATGCACCACAGCACCGAAACGCCCA
>CAZKJA010000376.1:0-3744 GCA_964552925.1 uncultured Treponemataceae bacterium | reverse complement strand
GACGTCGAGATGTCGGCCTCGCTTTCGGGGATTCTCGGACTGCTCGCGGGACGGGGCCTGATAGTCGCGTTCTCGTCCCACGATGACGGCATCACGAGGAGCGTCGCGGACCGCTACCTGTTCCTGGCCGACGGTTCCTCGACGGGCGGCTTCGCGCGCGATTTGCCGGGACGTCCTTCCGGAACGTCCATCCCGGAAGGGGCGCTTCCTTGGCTCGGTTAGGCGCGGCCCTCGCAGGACTCATGTCGGCGGACCGCGGAAGGAGGGACAGGGACAGGCCGGAAGGGGCGCTGCGCGCCTTGTCGGCCTATCTAATCGGCTTCTCGGTGGTCAGGACGGGCGCCAACGCTTACCTGCACCTAAGTACGCTCGGGCGCTTGCTTCCGCGCGACGATTCGTACGCGCTCGCGATCCTGTCGACGATCACGGCCTGCGCTCCTCTCGCGGCCGGTATTCTCCTGTCCAGCGGCAGGATCGACGCCGAGCGCCGCCTCGCGATGCTCCCGGTTCCCGGGCGGACTCGACTCGCCATCGCGGCACTCGGCCCAGTCGTCGCAGCCTTGCCGATACTGCTGTTGGCTTCTGGCTTGCCGATGCTCGCGGCCCTGCCGATAGCCGCGTATTCGGTTCCCGACTACCTGAAGGTCGCGTTCTGGTACCCGCTCGCCTGCATGCCGCTTGCTCTCGGACTCAGGTCGCTTCTGGGCGCGGCCCGGCGTACGCTCGGCCCCCGGATGAAGAAGGGGGGCGGGCAGGAGCGTCGCGTCGCGCTCGCGGCCGCGCTCGCCGTGTCGGCGATAGCCAATCCACGTCCGGCGATCGCCGGAGGGAAGGGCTTCCTGGCGATGTTCGGCTCCACGACTATCGAGGCGGAGATCGGTACCAGATTGTCGTTGCCGCTCGAGCGGCCCGCGGCGGCGACGCTGATACTGGGGATATCCATCGTTTTCGCCGCGGCGGCGGCTGTGGTCGAGGATATAGCTTCCCGTGCATCGCCCGCGAAGCGCGCCCGTCGTCCCGGCAACCAATCACGCCGGATACCGGTGATGCTGCTCGTCGCCGACGCGGAACGCCGCATCGCCCCCGGCCTGGCCGTATCGCTTCTCTTGGCGACGATCGCCTTGTTCCAGGGCGCGGCGCCGTGGATCCCTCTCGCCTTCGCCGCCGCGGCGATGGTGGTGAGAACCGGCGCGGCCGTGGCATTCCTCGCGACCGAAGGGGCGGCCACGAGACGGTTCGCGTTGATCCCCGCGAGTCCGGGCGCTGTCGACCGCGCGTTCCTCGCTGCGGCCGTCTCCGCGGCATCGCTGGTTTCCGCCCCCTTGCTCGCCGCGGGCCTCGCCTTGGCGCTTCAATCCTGAACCGGCATGGGTCGCGTGCGGCTGTCACCCCCCAGCGACTCGAAAGCTGCGTATAATTCCCCGTTGAGCGTACGCACGGTTTCGGCGTCGATCTTCAGCACCGTGCGGTCATACGTGTAAAAACCATTGGCCTCGATCTCCACGTCCGAGACCTGGGTGTATACCGCCGCCCGTAGCCCGCGCGCTACGAGCGGGATGAGCTCGCCACTGATCAGCTCCGCGTACGCGTCTCGCAGGGATTTCCTGTCTTCATGGAACCTGTACCCGAAGCGCTTCGTCCCGTCCCACAGATGACCTTCGACGGCGAGGTTGTAGCCCCCGTACTCGGAGATGAAGTACGGGCGGGTTTCCGAGCGCGGCGGCCTTTTCAACTTGACTATGTAGGTATGCCGGCTGCGGAAGTCGCCGCCGCCCTGGTCGTGCCATCCGGAGACGGCGTCGACGAGCCGGGTCGGATCGAGGGAGCGTAACTTCCCGGACACCCGCAGGGACTCGAATTGCCCCCAGGATTCGTTGAATACAGTCCACATGACGATCGACGGATGGCTCCGGAGCAAGGCTACCATGCCAAAGAGGTCGTCCTCGAACTCATCGCGGTCAGCCTGCTCCGACCGACCGGCCAGCCTGAGGGCGCGCCGCGACCGGTCTCCGAGGTGCAAGCCGAGGATCATCGCCGTAGTGACCTTCGCGTCGCCGGCCGCGCGGTTCAGACCGCCGGACACGGCATCCTGGATCACGAGCATGCCCAGCCGGTCGGCGTGCCAGTAGAAGCGCCTGGACTCGACCTTCACGTGCTTGCGCAGGGCGTTGAACCCGAGCGCCTTCATCGACTCGATATCGAAGACGAGAGCCGCGTCGGAAGGCGCGGTCATGCCGCTCTCCGGCCAGTACCCCTGGTCGAGCACCGCGTGGAGGAATACCGGTTCGCCGTTGAGCCGGATCGCCATCATCGTACCGGCTGGTGCGCCCGGTATCGGGCCAAGGTCGACGGTCCGGATCGCGAAACAGGAATCCACGGCATCGACTACGACAGCCGTTCCGGGATCGGTGTCTTTCGCGGGTGTCTCGTCAATAAGCTCGGCGCGGAAGGCGTACAGGTACGGGTCAGCCGGCGACCACGGGCGAGGTCCGGGCACGATGATATCGACAGGAACGCCGGAATGCCCGTAAGCGACGAGCGTTCCGCCACCAGGCAGGCTGACGGTCAACCTCAACGTGGCCGGGCGCTCGCAGTCTACGGCGATTGAAACGCCAGCCAGATCGGCACGCGCATCGGTACGCAAGCCGGCGATCGCGTTTTCAGCCGGCAACGGCTCCAGCCACACCGTCTGCCAGATGCCGCTCGTCGCCGTGTAGAGGATGCCCGCGGGATGCAGCGCTTGCTTGCCCCGCTGTTGCGGCCCCGCGTCGCTAGGGTCGCGTACCGCGACGACGAGCTCGAACCCGCCTGAGTCATCACGGACTGCTGGCAGCTCGAAGGAAAACGGCAAGTAGCCGCCGCGATGCGTGCCAAGCAGCTTCCCGTCGATGAACACAGCTGCCATGTAGTCCACCGCCTCGAAGCGGAGCATTACGCGCCGGCCCGCCCAGGCGGGGGGAACATCGACGCGGCGGCGGTACCACAGCGTCTCGGTCGGGGCCAAGGAAGCGCCGACCCCGGACAGCGCGCACTCCAGCGCGAACGGCACGACGATTAGGCCATCGCGGGCTCCTGCCCCGAAAACGGGAACGGGCTCGTCGGCCAGGGCGCCCGGGCCGGACGCGCGGACAGCGTATTCCCAGGGGCCATTAAGCGATAGCCAATCGGGTCTGACCAAGTCCGGCCTCGGGTATTCAGACAACGGAAAACCGGTTACATCATCCCGCACGGCAGCTCCTTGCAATCGATTGTCGATTGATCCTATAGTCGGCGCGCTGGACGGTCAACGAGATCCGGCCAGTTCTTGAGGACGGCATCGCGCCATGCTATCATCGAGCGATGAAGAACGAGCGGCTGATGGCGATGCTGGACCGCCTCCTCAACGAGGGCCGTGCCACGGCGGCCGAACTCGCCAGGCGCTTCGAGGTCTCGGAACGCACCATATATCGCGATATCGATTCCCTTTGCATGGCCGGCGTGCCGGTCGTCGCGGAGCCGGGCGCGGGCGGCGGATACGAGATAGACCCCGGCTACCGCGTCGACAGGAGCTTCCTGACGAGGGATGAGATCGCGGATCTTTCCACCCTGCTCCGTGCCATGCCCGAAGCCCTGAAGGATGGTCATATCGACCGATCGCTCGGCAAGATTTCGTCGCTCGGAGCCAGGCGGGGCGGCCAGCCGGGCCGCGAGCCGGGAACCGGGCTCCCGCCCCCGTTCATGGCCACGCTATCGCCGTGGGGGGCC